>CADBUD010000131.1 GCA_902797785.1 uncultured Lachnospiraceae bacterium | reverse complement strand
CAAATACTCCCTTTGGTCGTATTTGGCGCACTGCTACCCCGGATTTTCAAGCAAAATGCGCTTGAAAATACCTTGCGGGATAATGGCTGTGAATAGTAACACATTTCTTACTGCTCATACGATTTAGTGCTTGAATTATCCTGAATTATATGATAAAATCTTGCCAAAGCATCATTCTGAGCATGTTGGAACTCTATTTTCAACAATCTATCGATTCTAAATGCCCATGTGGCGTCATCTAAAGAAATACATTCAAAATCTGAAGAATCTTGCTTTTATATCCAAAACCAAAAACAATAGAAATGGCGGGAGCTTCAGGATCTCCTGCCAGACAGGAGGAATGCTATGGAAAAAGACATGACGGAGAAAATGCTTGAAGACTACGAAGATGTCTTCGCAGACATTGTAAACGTCCTGCTGTTTGATGGGGAGCGCAGGATGAAGGAACAGGAATTAGAGCGAGCTGCACCAAGAAGCGTTTATAAGGCGGACGGCAAGCTGCGGGAGCAAGAAAGGGACGTAGCGAAATACTGGAGGAACAATGATATCCGAATCGCCTTCTTAGGATTCGAGAACGAGACGGCTGCAGAGGACGATATGCCATTTCGGGTGATAGGATACGACGGGGCGGCGTATCGGGATCAGATTTTTTATGAAAAAGGAGAGGATGGGAAACGGAGGAAGAGCACTGTACGCTATCCTGTGCTCTCACTGGTGCTGTATTTCGGGACGGAGCGCTGGGACAAGGCGAGGAGTCTTTATGAGGCACTGGGAGATCGCCTGGACAAGGACTTAGAACCCTACATCCATGACTATAAGATAAATCTGTTTGAAATCGCGTTCCTGACAGACGAACAGGTGGAGAAATTTCAGAGCGACTTCAAGATTGTCGCGGATTATTTTGTGCAGGTAAGGAAGAACAAGGACTACAAGCCGTCAGAAACGAAAATCCGACATGTAAGAGAACTTATGCAACTGATGAATGTGTTGACGGGAGACAGTCGGTTTGAAGAGGCGGTAAATGAGGCGGAAAACAGAGAGAAAGATGGAAAGGAGCTGAAGAGTATGTGTGAGGTATTAGATCGAGTGGAGCAGAGAGGAATAGATAAGGGCAAGAAAGAAGCGTTGAAAGTATTGGACCAGGTGGAGCAGAGAGGAATAGATAAGGGCAAGAAAGAAGGAAAAAAAGAACTATTATTGGAATTGGTTCGTGACAATGTCATTACTTTGGAGGAAGCCTCGAAGAGGTCGGAAAAAAATGTGGAAGAATTAAAAAAAATGCTGTAGATTTGTTTGACGTTTTGCTGTATGTAAAAATACAAAAAGTGGTAACTACTCAGCGACCCGATTCATGTCCGTAATGAACCTGCAAGAGTATTGCTTGAACGTATTAGAAAAGAAAAAGAAGAACTTATAAAAGCTGGAAAAATCAAGAAGGAAAAGAATCCTTCTTGATTTTTCGTAGTGAAGATATACTCATGAACAAAACGGCAGGCCATTTTGTTCATGAGTATAACAAAGTAACCTACGGAATAAAAGTGCCCGGAGCAGGAACAAATTTTTTAGAAAACAAACTGGAGGGTCACGGAAAGGATCAATGGAAACTGTCGTTTGTAAAGGTTCAGCAAAAACCATTTCTTGAAAATGTAATCAGTAAAGCTGATTATCAATGCTTTAAGAAACAGCTTATAGGAAACGAATAATTACGAGGAGAAAAGGTATGATAGATGGGATAAAGATATACAGGGGCACGAATCAGATCGGTGGCATTGTTACAGAAATCAGAAAAGATGACCATCGGATACTGATTGATTTTGGGGCAAATCTCCCGGGAAGTAAAGCAGATGCTATAGCTGATGACGAAGTGGTTCGGCAGGTCTTTGGGAGAGATACGGATTCTGTTAAAACGGATGCGGTTCTTTTTACGCACTATCATGGGGATCATGTGGGGCTGAAAAGATATATACCGGATGACATACCAATGTATATCGGACGTACTGCAAAAGAGATTTTGAAGGTGATTGCCGCCAGTGTAGATTTTGTGAAGCAAAAAACAGGCCAATCTGATGAAATTGAATTGCCGATAATTAACAAAATGGAGCCTTATTGGAAACTGGGGAAGAGCAGGTCTTTTTCCGGAATCAATGTGACGCCGCTTGTGTGCGATCACTCTGCGCTGGATGCCTATATGTTCCTTATAGAATTAAATAAAAAACGGATTTTGTATACAGGCGATTTCAGAGACCATGGCATTCCTGGAGAGGCCACCTTTGAAAAAATGATCAGTGAAAAGGTAGGGAAGGTTGATATTCTCATTACGGAAGGAACGATGGTGTCCCGTTTCGATGAGGAAAAAAATAATTCCGTCCGCACAGAAGAAGAGCTGGGAAAAAGAGCGGGTGAAATCTTTAGCGAACATCATGAGAATGTGGTTTTGGTTTCTTCGACCAATCTGGACAGTATTATGGAGTTTTATCATGCCGTACCGGAAGACAAGGTTTTTTTGTGCGATCCTTATCAGGCTCGGGTCATGAAAATCGCTATAGAAGCGAGGTATAAGTATTTTAAGAAATACCGGTTTAAAAAACAGATTTATGTGCTGTGTCCGGGTGAGTATGATGGATATATGAAGGATCTGCTGGTGTACCGTGTACCGGGGACAGATCGCTGTCCGTTCAGTATGGCAAGACCGCATATTTATTCTGAAAAGGGATTCGTTATGTTGGCGAGGCCGAACCGGAACCCTAATTTTGAGACCGGAAGGTTTGAGGAGAGAATGCTTGATATGAAGGATCCCTTCATTACTTATTCCATGTGGCAAGGATATCTAAAGGGAGGAAAAGCGGAAGATTCTGCCATTGTTCAATTTATGGATGGCCGTATGGACAAGGAGCATATGGAACAGCTTCATACCAGTGGACACGCCTATGTGGAGACCTTGAAAAAACTGATGGATATGACAGATCCGGAGGTGATTATTCCAATGCACACGGAGGATGCCCGGGCATTTAAGAAGGTTCCGCTTTTTAAAGAATATGTAAACAGAATCCATTTGATGGATGGAACAAACTCAACAAGGGAAAAAGATTGAAATCACATTTCTTTTCTGCTATTATGTAAGAAAATGATTTTGACTAACCGAAAAAGTAAATGAATAAGAAAATGAGGAGAGGAAGCAATCGCTATGGAAATCAACAAAAAACTGGCAGAAGAATTAAACATCAAAGTCTCACAGGTCGATGCGACAGTAAAGCTGATTGATGAAGGAAACACTATCCCGTTCATTGCACGGTACAGAAAAGAAGTAACAGGATCTCTAAACGATGAGGTTCTTAGAAACCTTCACGAAAGACTGCTGTATCTGCGAAATCTTGAGGAGAAAAAGGAGCAGGTACTTTCCGTGATTGAAGAACAGGGAAAGCTGACACCGGAGCTAAAAGAGCAGATTTTATCCGCAGAGACCCTGGTTGTTGTAGAGGATCTGTACCGCCCATATCGTCCAAAGAGAAGGACCAGAGCGACCATTGCAAAGGAAAAGGGCTTAGAGCCATTGGCAGACCTGATTTTTCTGCAGAAGCTGGATCAGCCGGCATTGGAGGCGGCCGCCGGTTTTATTTCCGAAGAAAAAGAAGTATTGACAGCGGAAGAGGCGTTACATGGCGCAAAGGACATCATAGCGGAGCGTGTTTCCGATGAAGCAGATTATCGAATCTATATTCGAAACCTGACCATGGAAGAGGGAAAGGTAGTTTCCATGGCAAAGGATGAAAAACAGCAGTCTGTATACGAGCTGTATTATGATTTTGAAGAGCCGATAAAGAAAATAGCAGGACACCGCATTCTTGCAATCAACAGGGGAGAAGCAGAAAAATTTCTTACCATACATATCGAAGCGCCGGAGGAGAGGATTCTCAGGTATTTGGAAAAGAAGCTGATCTTTGGAGAGCATTCAGAGATAGAGGGAACTGACAGTGGAAAAGAAAATGAATACGCAGCGCCGATTTTAAGAGAAGTGGCAGAGGACAGCTACCATCGTCTGATCGCCCCGGCGATTGAGAGAGAAATCCGCAGCAGTCTGACAGAGCAGGCAGAGGATGGAGCGATTCGTGTGTTCGGGAAAAATCTTGAGCAGCTCTTGATGCAGCCGCCAATCGCGAATCAGGTCGTTTTGGGATGGGATCCGGCGTTCAGGACCGGATGCAAGATTGCTGTCGTAGATGCGACAGGAAAGGTATTGGAGACGACCGTAGTATATCCGACAGAGCCGCAGAATAAAATAGAAGCTACAAAGAAAACCGTTCGCGCCTTGATCGATAAATATCATATCACCCTGTTTTCCGTAGGAAACGGAACAGCCTCAAGAGAATCAGAGCAGATCATCGTAGATATGTTAAAGGAATGGAAGCTGCCGATTTCCTATGTGATCACCAATGAGGCAGGGGCATCTGTCTACTCGGCGAGCAAGCTGGCGACAGAGGAATTTCCAAACTTTGATGTCGGAGCAAGAAGTGCGGCGTCGATTGCAAGACGGGTGCAGGATCCTCTGGCAGAGCTGGTAAAAATTGAGCCGCGTTCTATTGGAGTCGGACAGTATCAGCATGATATGAATCAGAAAAAGCTCGGAGAATCCCTGGGCAGTGTGGTAGAGGATTGTGTGAATAAGGTCGGTGTGGATTTAAATACAGCATCTGCGCCATTATTGGAATACGTTTCCGGAATCAGCAAAGCCGTTGCTAAAAATATCGTGGCATACCGGGAAGAGAACGGAAGCTTCAAGTCCAGAAAAGAGCTATTGAAGGTGGCAAAGCTTGGACCAAAGGCATTTGAACAGTGCGCCGGCTTCCTGCGGATCCGGAATGCCAAAAACCCACTCGATGGAACCGGAGTTCATCCAGAGTCCTATCAGGCAGCAGAGCTGTTATTAGAGAAGCTGGGGATGTCGATGGAGGACATCAAAAAATATTGGCAGGAGCAGGGACGGAGCAAAGGAGCTTCTAAAGCGAAAAAACCACCAAGAAAAGAGAAAAAAGAAAAAAAGGTAACGATTCGGAATACCAATTCCGTCATGGGACAGGCTCTTTTAAAGGCAATGGGAGGCGCCACGATCCAGACAGAAAAAGAAGAACCGGCACCGGTGACGGAAGTGCCGACAGGCGGAATCGCTGCGAAAGTACGTGACAAGAAAAAGATGGCAGAAGAGCTGGGCATAGGTGTAGAGACACTGATTGATATTCTAAAAGAATTTGAAAAACCGGGACGGGATCCGCGGGAGGATATGCCAAAGCCGATTCTCCGGACCGATGTGTTGGATATGAAAGACTTAAAGCCGGGTATGATCCTAAAGGGAACGGTACGAAATGTCATTGATTTTGGGGCATTTGTGGATATCGGGGTCCATCAGGATGGACTGGTGCATATTTCAGAAATGACGAATCGTTATATCAAGCATCCATTAGAGGTCGTGAGTGTCGGGGATATTGTTGAGGTGCGTGTATTAGATGTCGATCTTCAAAAGAAACGGATTCAGTTGAGCATGAAGCCGGAGCAGGAAAAGAAGAAATCATAAATCAGAAGCATTGTTTAGGCACTGTACATTAATAACGTCATAATTTTCTTGTCTATTTTTCCGATTGCTGTGAAAATTTTATGAAGTTATTTTCGGGCAGTGCCTTACGGGAGGGAAAACATGCAGAGTTTAGATTTGTCAGGATACCGCTTAAGATATGTGGCGGGGCTTTATTGGCTGCTGGATATTACGCAGCCGGGAGTCCCATATCAAAAACCGGTGCCTTTGAATGAAACAGGGGCGGAATTTTTCCGCCTGTTTGCCGGTGGAAGTACCAAGGAGGAAATTGCAGGAATGTGCTGTAGGGAATTTGGTCTGTCAAAAGAGGAAGCACTGCAGGATATAGAACAGTTTCAAATGGATTTGAGACGGCAGGGGGTCAGAATATGAATATTTTGCTGATAGGCGGTTCCGGCAGGATGATGGATCATCTGATTATCAAATTAAAAAAAGAGGGTCATAGGCTTTATCTTTTGACCGGAAAGCAATATAGGGAAAACACCTACGAAAAAGTATTCGAGCAGTTTAATTTTATCTATACCAGCGACAATCTACATGAAATCTTTGAAAGCGTAAATCCGGATGTTACGATTTTTCTGGGAGCCTATGATACGAATTATCTGTGGCTGGAGGAGCGCGAGGCGGTTCATTTCACATCTGGTCTGATTAATATTCTATTAGCATTTTCTATGATGAACAAAGGAAGGTTTCTTTATCTGTCTTCAGACGAGGTCTTTGGGAAAGGACATACCAGAAATATCACAGAGGAAATGCCGATGGATCCGGATGAACCTCGGGGAATGGCATTTTCTCAGGCAGAAAAGATCTGTGAAAATTATAAAAATGAGAGAGGACTGGATATTGTGATCCTGCGCCTGGATCATATGTATTGCATCCCCAAAAGCTTAAGAGATGTGGACAATCTTCCGTCGAAGATGGCATTGGAGGCGCTGACGAAAGGGGAAATCAGGGTCAGAACGGAAGCGAAATATTCCCTGCTCTACGAATATGATGCCATTGAATATATCTATCGGATCGTCAATAGCAAAAAATTGGCGCATTCCTTATATCATATCTCTTCATCTAAAGAAATTTCCGAATTTGATTTGGCAGAGCTGATCCGGGCCGGGCTAAAGGAAAATGTGCGTCTAAAGGTGAGTGATGAAGAGGGAGAAAGAAAGGTTCTTTCGAATAAACGGTTCGAGGAAGAGTTCGGAAATATGCTGTTTCGTCCTTATGATGACTCGATTCTTAAGATGGTAGTCTACATGAGAAGACATAGAAATGTTTTTGTTCATGGTCTGGATGCAGAGGCTCCATGGTGGAAAAAGCTTCTCCATAAATGGGCGTGGTTCATTAAGGCGCTCATTCCGTTTCTTGAAAATTTGATTCTATTTATTCCGTTTTTTATGCTGAATAACAGGGCGGTGGGAAGCGATTATTTTGCGAAAATCGATTTTTATCTGTTTTATGTGCTGCTGTTCGCCATTGTCTACGGTCAGCAGCAGGCGACATTTTCGGCAATATTGGCAGTGGCGGGATACATGTTCCGGCAGATGTATACGAGATCCGGATTTGAAATCGTCATGGATTATACGACTTATGTTTGGATTGCGCAGCTTTTTATCCTGGGTCTGGTCGTAGGACGAATGAGGGATCAGGTTCGGGCAGTAAAAATTGAAAGCGCGGAGATTCAGGAGCATTTGAACCGGCAGCTCGGAGATATCAAGGATATCAACAGCAGTAATGTCCGGGTAAAGGACGTATTAGAGCAGCAGGTCATCGATCAGCAGGATAGTATCGGAAAAATTTACAGCATCACTTCGACGTTGGATCAGTATATGCCGGAGGAAGTCTTGTTCTATGCGGTGGAAATTCTTTCCCAGCTGCTGCGAAGTGATGATGTTGCTATCTACAATGTTTACAATTCTTCTTATGCGCGCATGTTCTCTGCCAGTTCGGACAAGGCAAGGGAGCTGGGAAACTCTATTGTATATACAGAGATGGGAGAGATGTATGAGAATTTGAAATCCCATCAGGTCTATATCAACCGAAAGCTGGATAAACGATATCCGTTGATGGCCAATGCGGTCTTTGAGAATGATGAGATGAAAATGATCATCATGGTCTGGGGCTTGTCCTGGGAAAAAATGACCTTAGGAGCTGCAAATCGTCTTGTGGTCATCTGTTATCTGATTCAAAATGCGGTTCTGAGCGCGAACCGTTATATGGAAGCCCTGGAGGAGAGCCGCTATCTGGGAGATACGAATATTTTAGAGGAAAATGCCTTTAGCTCTCTGGTCAGCGCATATCAAAAGGCGAAGGAAAAGAAATTGACAGAATGTACGATTCTTCAGATTGAAACGGAACAAAATAATTATCAAAAAACAGGGGAACAGATTGAAAAAATGCTGAGGCGGACAGATTATCTGGGAGTTCTGAATGATGGAAATTTATATGTGCTGTTAGCTAATACGACCATAGATGAGGCACAGATCGTTATTCAGAGGTTTATTGATGCCGGAGTAAGGAGTGCTCCGATGGATCAGGTGGAAACATGACACTGTCAGAAAAAGCATTTATCATTTTACTGGTCGTAAATGCATTGGTCGTATTTATTTATTGCATTTTTCATATTTTTTGGGACAAAGAGGAAGAGCAGCTAAGTGTTTTCTCAAAGGCAGTCGTGATGATGCTTTCTCCTTTGATCGGGCCGCTGGTGTTTTTTGCCGCATACTTGTTGTATCGCTTTGTCTTTTCCAAGACCGTCGATCTGGCAGATGTGGTCTTTAGCAAGGATCGTGTGAAGACTTATCTCAAAGCGGATGAAGAGCGTGGCCGAAATGTAGTTTCCCTGGAGGAGGCTCTGGTAGTCACAGATAAGGATAATCTTCGTACCCTGATGATGAATGTGGTAAGGGGGAATATCCAAAAATCCCTATATTCTATCTCGCTTGCTCTTAATAGTGAAGATTCGGAGACCTCCCACTATGCAGCTTCGGTTCTACAGGCGGCATTAAATGAATTTCGAAATAATGTACAAAAATGTTATAAGGAGATCAAAAAGGAGGAAGAATCGCAAATTGATTACATCTTGATTTTGATCGATTATATGAATCGGGTTCTTACGCAAAAGGTGTTCACCGATATGGAACAGAGCTCTTTTGTAGATATCATGGATGAGACGGCAGAGATTTTGTACCAGAAGGAAGCGCGGCGGATGGGCAGCAAGGATTATGAGGCAGTCAGCATGAATCTATTGGAAATCAAGGATTATGAGCGGAGCCGGAAGTGGTGCGAGCGTGCGCTGGTGCAGTATCCAAAGATGCTATCGAGCTATACCTGTTGCTTAAAGCTGTATTTTTCCATGGGAGAGAGGGAGCTTTTTTTCAAGACACTGGAGGATTTAAAATATTCAAATATCGTAATTGATAAGGAAACGCTGGAAATGATTCGCGTATTTTCTTAAAATAATAGAGGAAATATTATGTCAATGATGATGTCAGAACTAACAATAAGGCAGACGGTCTTTTATGGCCTTGCTTATTTGTTCATTACTGCTGCGCTGCCGGGCTTTTTGTTTCGCAGAAAGCTGCAAGGACGCAGGCTGGCGCAGAAATTTATGATTTGTTTCATGCTGGGGAATTTTTACATCATGAATCTGGTCTATATATTGCAGCTGCTGCATCTTTCCTATCGGATTACATTGATTCTGGGAACGGTGCTGCCGGTCGTGATCGGAAAGATCAAGATGGATCGCATTCCGATACGAGCTATGTGGATGACAGGACTCGACAATGCCCGGCGGCTGAGCATACATACAATGGGACCGAAGCAGCTATGGGCTCGTTTCTATGATAATAACAAGGAGAAGGCAAAACGTACCCTGCTCTCCTGTTGGCATGGAATCTGGACGAGGATACCGGACTGGATCTGTCTGACCGGATTTTTCCTTTTCTTTTGCTGGTTTTATGGTTGTCAGCTCACGCATGATTATGGCTATACCGCATCGGATGTTCCGGTTCATCTATACTGGATCAACGAAATGGGAAATAACCATATTTTTACAGCGGGTGTTTATCCGTTTGGGTTTCACTGTATCATTTATTATCTTCACGCCGTGTTCCGGATCGACACCTATGCCTTGCTGCGAGTGTTCTGGTTTCCACAGACGTTGATGATTCATCTGATGCTGGTGGGTTTTATCCGGCTTTGTTGTAAAAACAAATATCTATGCTATGCAGCGACGTTTTTTTATGTGGCAAATAATTATATGTCGGTTCATACCTACAACCGGTATTTTGCGACGCTTCCGCAAGAGTTTGGAATGTTGTTCCTTCTGCCGTCAATCTACTTTTTGTTTGCTTACTTTAAGCAAAAGGAAAAAGAACTCAAGGAAGGCCTGGAAAATAAGGAGTCCCGGTTATATCTGGTAATGTTCGCCATGAGCTTTTCCATGACCCTTACCGTCCATTTCTATGGGACGATGATTGCCGGGCTTTATTGTGTGGCGATTGCGGTGGGATTTGTTTTCTGGTTCGTCCGTCCGGCATATTTTCGGGAAATTATGGTGAGCGGTATCTTAAGCGTCGTGGTCGCGGTGCTTCCGATGCTGATTGCCTTTCTTATGGGAACGCCTCTGCAGGGTTCCCTTGGATGGGGGATGAATATCATCAATGGAAGCTCGGAAGAAAGCAGGAATGCAAAAGCAGTTTCAGTGAATGAAGAATCTGAGAATGGCAATCAGGTGCTGGAGTTTGATGCCAATGGAAATCTGGTTTCTGTAACGGTCGGGGACGAAGAGCCAGATGAGGTTTTAAAAGACGAGAAGGAGAAAAAGCCGTTCAAGGAAAGAGTGACGGATGCCTGGGAGAATGGAATCAAAAAAGAGATGTATACCTGGATGTTCAATGAAAATATGCCAAGAGACTGGTATGCAGAGGTCATTCTATGGATTATTGTTATCTTATCGGTGGAGGGGATTCTTTACTTTTTGCTGGGCAAGAGACATTATGGATCGATTCTTCTTTCTACGGGGATAGTCCTTTTGATTCTAACTATTTTGATGGGAGCGGCAGATATCGGACTTCCGCCATTGATGGAGCCGAGAAGGTGTTGTATTTACCTGACCTATATTTTAATGGCAGGTATGGCGTTTGTGGCGGATGGATTTTTAAGTATCCTATTTTGGGCAAAGCCTCTTAGACTCACGGGAAATACCGTTTCGCTGGCATGCGTGGTCGTGGCAGCCTGCTTTCTGCATGATGCTGATACGATGCGCCCGCAGATTGAGATGTCTACCTTTCAGACCAATGAGGCAATTACCTGTTTGACGAACGTTCTTGCGGAAGAGAAGGATTTTACGTGGACGATCTTGTCGGCAGGAGATGAGCTCCAAATGGGAATCGATCATGGATACCATTATGAGATTTCTACATTTATCAGGAAAATGGAAAAATCTCTAAAGAATCAGGATCCGGAGCTTTATTTTCCAACGCCGGAGGTCTATGTCTATATTGAAAAAATTCCATTGGATTATTCCATGGCGTATCAGGGGAGCGGACAGAATGTTTCGATTCGGGGAGCAATCCGTCCCATCCCGACCGCGAGTGGAAACTTTGTGTATAAAGGAGAGAACCGTTGGATTTTGATGTCCAAGATGTACTGCTGGGCACAGGCGTTTTCCAGACTGTATCCCAATGAGATGCAGGTCTATCTGGAGACAGATCAGTTCGTGTGCTATAAGGTGACTCAGAATCCATACCGGTTGTTCAATTTTGCGATTGACTATGGTTATAATAGCTGGTAGATTACGGAGGCAGAAATGGTATCGAAGAGAAAATTCATGTCGATGTGCCTGATTATGCTGGTGATTTTGTTCATGTTTCAGTTTACCCAGGTGATCAAGGAGTCGGGAAATCAATATGACGTGAATGAATACGCGACAGAACCCGTCCTGGCATCGGGAGATGTCTGGCGGGCGAAGCAGGTGGTGTATCCAGATTCTAAAGAGCCGGTGGATGCAGAGGAAGCAGAATCATCAGAGGAACAAGAACAGACAGAAGCTGTCATACCACTGACACAGGAAGAGCTTACCCACAGTGTAGCATTTGTCGGTATGGCTCAGGATGTAAGGCAGAAGGTTGTGGCGAGCTGGTGCGAATATACCAAGAGAAACTTATGCGTATTTTCCAGTTTGGGAGATTTCTTAAAAGAAAATATTTCTCCGGAAATTCTCTTGATCGAAGCCGGGTTCGTGGACTATGACAAGGACTTGACGGAGCTTTTGTCACGGGTGGAGCAGGGACAGATGGTGGCGTTTTTGACTCTGCCTTCGATTTCAATCATTCGTGGGAGTGAAGAGCTGCGTATCCTGCTGGGAATCGATAAAGTCATGATTGACCAGGTCGAACTGGTCGGACAGAAGATGTTCTCTGGATTTTTTCTGGGGGGCGAGGGCTATTATGAGGTACATCAAAAAGAGGATGAAGAAAAGCAGGATCTGGCATTAAAGACACCTTGGTTTTTGACCAGGAGAGGGGTAAAGACGTATATGGTGGGCTTGCTGGAAGAGAACTATCTGGCAGGAGATGAGCGGAGAAATGAAAAGCTTCCGGCACTGATCTGGCGCTCTGCCTATGGTGTGGGAAAGGTCTTTTCCATCAATGGAGATTTCATGCAGGATAATACGGCACTTGGTATTTTGGATGCCATTGTGGCAGAAGCCAAGGAATACGATATTTATCCGATTGTGAATGCACAGAACATATCGGTCGTAAATTATCCCGGATTCGCTGATGAGAACGGGGACGAAATGCAAAAGATCTACAACCGGAATCTGACGGGAGTTTATCGCGATATCATCTGGCCCGGTTTTTTGGCGATCATGGAAAAGACAGGAATGAGGATGACTTGTATCTTTGGACCGCAGATGGACTATATGGATGGAGAATTTCCTAATGGAAGAGATTTGATTTTTTACCTGAAGCAGCTCAAGGAGCAGGAATTGGAAGCGGGTATTTCTGCAGATTACGAAAATGCGCCAAATATGAAAGAAAAATGTATTTTGGATAATACGTTCTACCGTATGGAAAAAAGTAAATATATTTATTCTGTTGTCTATGCCAAGAAAAAGCAGTTATCGGAATTGGAGGGACTGTTATTAAAGGAGGATTTTGACAATCCGATTTTTGACCATGTGGCGACGGTGACCAGTGAATTTTCGAAAGAGGATGCGGTCATTTCTTATTTCATGGATCATCAGACCCTGCAGAATGCGACCAGTGATGGAACCTCGCATTCCTTTAGCGAAGATATTTATATGAAAAGTATTGAGACTTCACTGGGTTATTCCAATATTCTTTTGGATATGAAGCGTGTCGCATTTCCGGAGAGCGTAGAAGATCATTGGGAAAAGATGTCAGATAAATTTTCAAGCAACATCTTTACCTATTGGCAGCCGTTCCAAATGTTCGATCAGACGACGTTGTCTGAAAGTGACGAACGGATCCGGACCTTTTTCTCCCTGGATTACCGTTCTCGTTTAGAGGGAAAACAGGTGAAGCTTCAAGTTTCCGGCAGAAACGGAAGACCGGCATGGTTCATTCTAAGGACGCATGAGCAGGAGGTCGTGAATGTGATGGGAGGAAGCTCGAAAAAAATCGAGGACGGAGCTTATCTGATTCAGGCAGAAGCGGATGAGGTGAACATCGAACTGAAGGGGCAGGATAGCCATAAATATGAGCCGGATGAGGATACGACAGACAGAACGATTTATAATATGTCTTAGGAACTGTGCAAAATACCGGAGAAAAAGGCAAGCAGAATGTGTAGGTCATTGATGCACAATTCCTTAAGAGCGCCAGAGAGAAAGGGGCGTAACAGGAATGAAAATATGTATGGTAGCAGAAGGGTGTTATCCTTACGTAGTAGGTGGTGTTTCCGGTTGGATTCACAGTATGATCAATACCTTTCCTAATGTGGAATTTATTCTTTTGGCAATTGTTGCCAATCGTGAGGGGAGTGGAAAGTTCGCCTATGAGCTTCCAGCGAACCTGACACAGGTATATGAAGTATATTTAGATGATTATGACTGGGGCGGGCAGGAAAATAAACGTCACACCTTCCGGCTGACCAAAAAAGAATACCTGGCGATGCGGAGCATGATCTTGAATGAAGAGATTGATTGGAATGTCATTTTTAGTTTATTCCACCGGAAGGATTTTTCCATAGATGGAATCTTAATGGGACCGGATTTTCTGCATATCGTGACGGAGTGCTATGAAAAACGTTTTCCGCATATTGTGTTTTCTGATTTTTTGTGGACGATGCGTTCCATTTATCTTCCCTTGTTTTTTGTATTAAAAATGGATGTGCCAAAGGCAGACCTGTACCATTGTGTAGCAACAGGATATGCCGGCGTGCTGGGAAGTATGGCTTCCTATTTCCACGGATGCGGCCTGCTGATCTCCGAGCATGGAATCTACACGAGAGAGCGGGAGGAGGAGATCATCAAGGCAGACTGGGTCGCCGGAATCTACAAAAACATCTGGATCGAGCAGTTCAAAAAGATGTCGATGCTTGCTTATGACCGTGCGGATATGGTGACGAGTCTGTACGGTCATGCGAAGGAGCTGCAGATTGAGCTGGGATGCGCGGAGGAAAAGATCCGGGTGACACCGAATGGAATCAATACAGAGCGTTTGATGAATCTGCCTGGGAAACAGCCGGAGGATGAGGGAGCCGTCAACATCGGCGCTGTCCTTCGTGTTACTCCGATCAAGGATGTCAAGACAATGATCCAGTCCTTTGCCTTTGCGAAAAAAAGGGTGCCGAACCTAAAACTTTGGATCATGGGACCAACGGATGAGGATAAGGAATATGCGGACGAATGCTTTGAGCTAGTAGACAATTTAGGAGTAGAGGATGTGATCTTCACCGGAAGGATTGATATCAAGGACTATCTGGGGCGGATGGATTTTACCATTTTGACCAGTATCAGTGAGGGACAGCCGTTGACGATTTTAGAAAGCTATGCGGCGCATAAGCCGGTCATTGCGACGGATGTGGGAAACTGCCGGGAGCTGATCTTTGGAGAAAAGGGAGATGAATTTGGAACAGCGGGAATCTTGACTCATATCATGAATCTGGAGGAAATCGCTGATGCCATGGTCACTCTGGGAACCAAAAAAGAGCTGTGCCTTGAGATGGGAGAAAATGGGTACAACCGTGTCATGCACGGTTACCGGATCGAAGATATGAAAAAGGTCTACCGCGAAATTTATAAAGACTTTGCAAGGAATCAAAGAAAAGAGTGGTCGGAGGATTCGATCACGACAAAGAAATTCAGAAAGGGGATCAGTCCATGGCTGGATTAGGAGTAAAGCTGAACCGGATATTTGATAAGAATACGATCACGACAGATATCATAGGAATGGGATATGCTTCTATGGTCACGGTATCGCCGATGATCTTAGTCATCCTGGCAATTTTGATTTCCCAGACAGCACTGGGATTTTCCAAAATTGGTTATGCACAGAGGGAGCTTTTGGCATGTACGATTCTTTATATTTTTATCTTTGCGCTGCTGACGGCATCCCCGTTTAATTCGGTCTTGTCAAGATATTTATCTGATGTCATTTATGAGGAACGATTTGAGGACATTATGCCTTGTTTTCATGTGGGTATGGTGATCAATATCGTATTTAGCAGTCTGTTCGGGATTCCCTTCTGTCTGCATGAATATTTTGTGGGAGAAGTTTCCCTGGTGTTTGTGTTTGCGGGATATTGCGGATATATGGCGCTGATTCTGGTATTCTACGCTATGCTGTATCTTTCTATCTGCAAGGATTATAAAAAGATTTCCCTGTTTTTCCTGATTGGGATGCTGGCGGCGATTCTTCTGGGATTGCTTTTAAAGTATTTTACAGGAATAGAAATCACTTTGATCATGCTGATTTCCTTAGATGTGGGATTTCTTTTGATCGCTGCATTGGAAATTGCTGTAGTGCGCAGCTATTTTCAGGAGGACAGCGGAGAATATAAGGCTGTCCTGTATTATTTCAGACGCTACTGGAAGCTGGTGGCAACGAATTTTCTTTATACCCTGGGGCTCTACATACACAACTTTGTTTTCTGGACAACGGATTACCGGATGGTCGTAGCCAAGAGCTTTGTCTGCATGACCGCCTACGATATGGCGACGTGTCTGGCAATGTTTACGAATATTTCAGCGACAGTTATTTTTATTTCCAGGGTAGAAATGCATTTTCATGAGAGATATAAGACCTATTCCGAAGCTGTGATCGGTGGGCGGTATATGGATATCCAGCTTGCCAAAAAGAGAATGTTCCGGCAGCTTTCCGAAGAGCTGATGAATTTAGTACGGGTGCAGTTCATCATTTCCGTGGTCATATATTTTATCTGCGTGATTTTTTTGACACAGTTTTCCTTTGGTGGGATGGTGATGAAAATCTACCCTTGCCTTGCCGCGGCATATTTCATTTTGTTCATCATGTATTCCGCAATTATTTTCTTATACTACTTTAACGATTTGACCGGAGCTATGCTGACGGCAGGAATGTTCTGCCTGGGAACCGGAATCGGGGCTTTTTTATCGACATATCTTACAGAAATCTGGTTTGGCGCGGGCGTGCTTATGGGTTCCTTTTTGGGATGGGGAGTTTCTTTTTTGCGCATGCGCTGGCTGGAGGATCATTTGGATGATCATATCTTCTGTCGGGGAACGATATTGAAAAAGGGAAAAGGGAAAATGCCTTCTTCTATCGCATTTAACCGGTATGATGGGACAGGAATCAAAAAAGAAGACGAGTCTTTTGGGGTAGGAAATTAAGAAATTATTTCGAAACAAAATAGGAGGAGACAATGAAAAAGATTTTATTTGTAATCAATACGCTGGGATGTGCCGGGGCGGAGGTGGCCCTGATGGCGTT
>CADBUD010000130.1 GCA_902797785.1 uncultured Lachnospiraceae bacterium | reverse complement strand
TTTTTTCTTAATCATCTATGTTTACCTCCATTATTTTTTACCAGTCTTACCGACTTTACGTCTGATGACCTCATCAGCATACTTGATTCCCTTGCCCTTATATGGCTCAGGTCTTCTCTTATCTCTGATTTCTGCTGCGTACTGACCTACTTTTTCTTTGTCGATTCCACTGATAATGATTTTATTTCCATCTACCTTGGACTCTAATCCTTCCGGATCTGTCATCTCTACCGGATGAGAGTATCCTAAGTTTAAGGTCAGCTTGTTGCCGGATTTTGCTACCCTGTAACCTACACCGTTTACTTCCAGTGTCTTCTGGTAGCCATCCGTTACTCCGATCACCATGTTATTGATCAGTGTTCTGGTCAAACCATGGAGAGATTTCATTTTCTTAAGATCGTTCGGACGGGATACTGTAATTTCCTCGCCCTCTTTTTTGATCTCCATCTCTGCAGGTAAAACACGCTCTAAGGTTCCTTTTGGACCTTTTACAGTCACTTTGTTATTTTCTGCAATTTCAACTGTAACACCAGCTGGAACTGCGATTGGCATTCTTCCTATACGTGACATGCCCGTACCTCCTATATTCTATATTTGCTAAATGATCTTCTTACCATACGAAAGCAAGAACCTCTCCGCCTACCTGAAGCTCTCTTGCCTTTTTATCTGTGATAACACCCTGATTCGTGGACAGGATTGCGATTCCAAGACCTCCAAGAACCTTTGGAAGATTCTCTTTTCCGGCATAGACACGAAGTCCCGGTTTGGAGATTCTCTTGATTCCTGTAATGATCTTATCATTTTTATCCACACCGTATTTTAACGTGATGCGAATGGTCTTAAAGCTTCCTTCGTCAACTAAATCATACTTTTTAATATATCCTTCATCTACAAGAATGTCAGCGATCTGAATCTTCATCTTGGATGATGGAACATCTACCGTATCATGCTTTGCAGTATTTGCATTACGGATTCTTGTGAGCATATCTGCGATTGGATCACTCATTGTCATGGTGTATGTTTCCTCCTTTTCAAATAAATCCTGATTCTGTTTCATCAGTCTGACATACTTTTACCAGCTTGCCTTTTTTACTCCCGGGATTTCACCCTTGTATGCTAATTCACGGAAACAAACTCTGCAGATTCCGTATTTTCTTAAATAAGCATGCGGACGTCCACAGATCTTGCAACGACTGTATTCTCTTGTGGAGAATTTCTGCTTCCGCTGCTGTTTGATTTTCATTGATGTTTTAGCCATGGAACTTCCTCCTTCTATTTACTGAACGGCATATTAAACAATCTTAACAGTTCACGTGCTTCTTCATCTGTCTTCGCAGTTGTTACGAAGATGACGTCCATTCCTCTTACCTTGTCAACCTTATCGTATTCGATTTCCGGGAAGATCAGCTGCTCCTTGATTCCAAGGGCATAGTTTCCACGTCCATCGAACGCGTTCGGATTTACGCCACGGAAGTCACGCACACGAGGAAGGGAAAGGTTGATGAGACGGTCTACGAACTCATACATCTTTTCTCCTCTCAATGTCGTCTTACATCCGATCGCCATTCCTTCACGAATCTTGAAGTTCGCTACGGATTTCTTTGCTCTGGTAAGAACTGCCTTCTGTCCAGTGATGATTTCCATATCTCTGACAGCGGATTCTAAGACCTTAGAATTATCCTTTGCTTCACCGACGCCCATGTTTACAATGACCTTTTCGAGCTTCGGTACTTCCATAATATTTTTATAACCAAATTTCTTTATCATAGCATCTACGATTTCGTTGGTATATGCTTCTTTTAATCTGCTCACTTGTCGGACCTCCTCTCTCAAAATTAGTCGATGATATCACCTGTAGATTTTGCAAAACGTACTTTCTTATCTCCCTCGATCTTGAACCCGATTCTGGTCGGCTTTCCATTGTGGAGATACATTACGTTGGAAATATGAATTGGTCCTTCCTGGTGAACGATTCCGCCCTGCTGGTTTGTCATGCTAGGCTTCGTATGCTTTGTGATGGTATTGATACCCTCAACAATAAGTGTTCCTTTTTTCTTATTGATCGCAAGAACCTTTCCTTCTTTATCTTTATCACGACCGGCAATGACTTTTACCATATCGCCTTTTTTAATTTTTAACATTGACATAAAGCAACCTCCTATAATACTTCCGGTGCAAGAGATACGATCTTCATGAACTGTTTGTCACGAAGCTCTCTTGCTACTGGTCCAAAAATACGGGTTCCTCTCGGTGTATTATCATCACGGATGATAACTGCTGCATTCTCGTCAAATTTGATATAGGAACCGTCTTTCCGGCGTGCACCTTTTTTTGTACGAACAACAACAGCCTTTACTACGTCTCCTTTCTTTACAACACCGCCTGGTGTTGCATCTTTGACCGTAGCAGTAATCACATCACCGATGTTTGCATATCTTCTTGTTGAACCGCCATTGACACGAATACATAAGATTTCCTTAGCTCCGGTATTGTCGGCAACTTTTAATCTGGTCTCCTGTTGTACCATAGCATTTTCCTCCTAACCACAGATACCGATGTATCTGTCAGATTCTTCAAAATCTTATTTAGCTCTCTCAACGATTTCAACAAGTCTCCATCTCTTATCCTTGGATAATGGTCTTGTTTCCATAACCTTTACGGTATCGCCGACTTTACACTCATTATTTTCATCATGAGCTTTTAATTTATACGTTCTTTTTACGATCTTGTTATATAAAGGATGCTTTACATGGTCTTCGACTGCAACTGTAATCGTTTTCTGCATCTTATCACTAACAACTTTTCCTGTACGGGTCTTTCTTAAATTACGTTCCACGTTCTTACTCCTTTCCCGTTTGGCCTGCCGTCTTTTCTCCCGGTCCTGCCAAGCAAATCTGTTCGATTGATTCTATTCTTCGCAATCAGGCCTCAGCCTTGTTCTTCTGCGTAATGATTGTCTGAATCCTTGCAATATTTCTTCTTACTTCTTTGATTCTGCTAGTGTTCTCCAGCTGGTTCGTTGCATTCTGAAATCTTAAATTGAACAGCTCTTTCTTTGCGTTCACAAGATCTTCTGATAATTCAGCTACGGATTTTACTTTTAAATCTTCTACATAATTCTTAGCTTTCATTTCATTCACCGCCTTCTAAGTCTGCACGAGACACGATTTTACATTTTACCGGCAGTTTGTGCATAGCAAGACGAAGAGCTTCTTTTGCTACTTCCTCTGGCACACCGGCAATTTCAAACATGACACGTCCCGGTTTTACAACAGCTACCCAGTACTCTAATGTACCTTTACCAGAACCCATTCGGGTCTCAGCAGGTTTTGCTGTTACAGGTTTATCAGGGAATATTTTGATCCATACCTGACCGCCACGTTTGGTATGACGGGTCATTGCGATACGGGCTGCTTCAATCTGATTGGATTTAATCCAGCATGGTTCTAATGCAACAAGACCATACTCGCCGTTCGTAATCTTGTTTCCTCTCAGGGCTTTTCCTCTCATGGAGCCACGAAACTGTTTACGACGTTTTACTCTTTTCGGCATTAACATTATTTATCGCTCCCTTCCTTCGCCTCAATTCCTTCTTTTGTCGGAAGAATCTCACCATTGTATACCCAGACCTTTACTCCGACCTTACCGTAGGTGGTATTTGCCTCAGCAAATCCATAATCAATGTCTGCACGAAGTGTCTGCAGCGGAATATTTCCTTCGCTGTAGAACTCTGTTCTCGCCATATCCGCACCGCCTAAACGTCCGGATACGGATGTCTTGATTCCCTCTGCACCTGACTCCATTGCCTTCTGCATGCAGGACTTCATAGCACGACGGAAAGAAATACGGTTCTCTAACTGAAGCGCGATATTTTCTGCTACCAGCTGTGCATCCTTGTTCGGTCTCTTTACTTCCTTGATGTCTACAATAATCTTTTTATCGGTGTATTTCTGAAGCTTCACTTTTGTCTTTTCAATCTCAGCTCCGCCCTTACCGATTACGACACCAGGTTTTGCTGTGTGAATCACGATCTTCACACGATCTGCAGAACGCTCGATCTCGATCTTTGCAACTCCTGCACTGTATAATTCTTTCTTTAAGAATTTTCTGATATTATAATCTTCTACTAAAAGATCTGCAAAATTGCCTTCCGCATACCATTTTGAATCCCAGTCCTTAATAATTCCGACTCTTAAACCATGAGGATTTACTTTCTGTCCCATGTTTACCCTCCTTATCTCTCATTCAGCACAATTGTGATATGGCTCATTCTCTTTTCGATTCGATAAGCCCTTCCCTGTGCTCTAGGTCTGATTCTTTTGATTGTTGGTCCCTTATTGGCATAGCACTCTTCGATATAAAGATTCTCTGGGTTCATGCCATTATTGTTTTCTGCGTTCGCAATAGCAGACTTTAATAACTTCTCTATGATGCTGGAACCATAGCGTGGATTGTACGCTAAGATACCCAGTGCTGTCGTAACATCTTTACCTCTTATTGCGTCCAGTACGAAGCAGGCTTTCTGTACTGAAATTCTGGCATAAGAAAGCTTTGCAGATGGCCGCTTGTCTTTTTCTGCGTTTCTAGCTCTTTTAATTTGGGATCTATGTCCTTTAGCCATTGAATGAAACCTCCTTATCGGTTAATCTTTTTGAACTATTATCTAACTCTTGATTTCTTTTCGTCTTTTCCATGTCCTCTGTAGGTTCTGGTCGCTACGAACTCACCGAGCTTATGTCCTACCATATCCTCTGTAATATATACAGGAACATGTTTTCTTCCATCATGAACTGCGATTGTGTGTCCAACCATTTCCGGGAAGATTGTTGAACGACGAGACCATGTTTTGATTACCTGTTTACTATCGGATTCATTCAATGCCCTTATCTTCTTTAATAAGCTTTCATCAGCAAATGGTCCCTTCTTCAATGATCGAGCCATAATTTACCTCCTTTTACTCCTTCAACTGTATTGCGTTATTTTATTTGCCATTATTATTTTAAGGCTTTTCCGTCTCTTCTTCGAACAATCATCTTATTCGACTTTTTGTGTTTCTTTCTGGTCTTCAGACCAAGAGCCGGTTTGCCCCAAGGTGTACATGGACCCGGACGTCCGATTCCAGTCTTACCTTCTCCACCACCATGTGGATGGTCATTCGGGTTCATAACAGAACCACGTACTGTCGGGCGGATACCCATATGACGTTTCCGTCCTGCTTTACCGATGTTGATCAGGTTGTGGTCTGCATTTCCTACCACACCGATCGTTGCTCTACAGTTGATTGGAACCATTCTCATTTCTCCGGATGGAAGACGAAGGGTCGCATACTTTCCTTCTTTTGCCATCAGCTGTGCGCTGTTTCCTGCTGCACATACCAACTGGCCTCCCTTACCCGGATACATCTCTATATTATGAATCAATGTACCAACCGGAATATTCTCTAATGGAAGACAGTTTCCTACACGTACCTCTGCCTCAGCGCCGCTCATGACCTTCATTCCGTCGGTCAATCCCTGTGGTGCAAGGATATATGATTTGGTACCATCTTCATATACGATTAACGCAATGTTCGCGGATCTGTTTGGATCGTATTCAATACCGATGACCTTTGCTGACATTCCGTCTTTTGTTCTCTTGAAGTCGATCATACGATACTGTCTTCTAGTACCACCGCCGTGATGTCTGACAGTGATCTTACCCTGGTTGTTACGTCCTGAATTTTTCTTAAGGACATGACACAAGGATTTTTCAGGTTTGCTCTTTGTGATTTCTGAGAAATCTGATCCAGTCATATGTCTTCTGGATGGTGTATATGGGTTATATGATTTGATTCCCATGTTATTTTCTCCTCTCTGTCCGATTTATCGCGGAGTATCTAAGCGATTTGAGCCGCCTTTCGTTTCCCTGACAGTTACGGAAAACCTCCGCATATTTTGTTTCTCCTGTCATGACAGGCTTCTATCTTTTATAAGCCCTGGAAGATTTCGATATCTGCACTATCCTCTGTCAGCGCTACGATTGCTTTCTTTCTGGCTGCTGTGCGTCCGATTGTCATTCCACGTCTTTTCTTCTTTCCCGGAAGATTCATGGTGTTTACCTTTTTTACCTTTGTTCCAGGAAACATTTTTTCAACTGCTTCTTTGATCATGGATTTGTTTGCTTCCGGATGAACATAAAATGTATATTTTTTCTCCTCCATGATGCCCATGGATTTTTCTGTAACGACCGGTTTTAAAATAACGTCATAATACTGAATCGCTGCCATTATGCAAACACCTCCTCAATCTTTTCCACACCGGCTTTTGTCACAACGAAGGTATCGTATTTTAAGATATCATATACGTTGATCATAGATGCTGTGGAAATTTCTACTCCCGGAAGATTTCTGCCGGAAAGGTATACATTCTGATCCTGCTCCGGAATCACTACGAGAGCTTTTTTCACATTTAAGTTATCCAATACCTTTTTGAATGCTTTGGTCTTGATTTCGTCAAATTTCAGTTCATCTAAGACAAACAGCTTATTCTCCTGAACTCTGCTGGTAAGAGCGGAGCGGATTGCTGCTCTTTTTTCTTTTTTATTGATTTTGAAAGAATAGTCTCTTGGAACCGGCGCGAATACCATTCCGCCGCCTTTCCACTGCGGTGCACGAATGGAACCCTGTCTTGCATGTCCTGTTCCTTTCTGTCTCCAAGGCTTTCTTCCGCCTCCACGTACCTCTGAACGTGTCTTTGCTTTCTGTGTTCCCTGGCGTTTGTTTGCAAGATGCTGTACCACGCTCATGTGAACCAGATGCTCGTTGATTTTAGCTCCGAAGATGCCGTCGTTTAACTCGATCGTACCAACCTCGTTGCCTTCCATATTATAAACAGATACGGTTGCCATCTGTACTATCTCTCCTTTCTATGAGATCCTGCTGATTAAATTCTGCTTTTTCTTATGCCTGCTTTACTGCTTCTTTGATCGTTACCAGACATTTCTTCGGTCCCGGCATAGAGCCTTTGATCAACAGCAGATTGTTCTCAGCATCTACTCTTACTACCTCTAAATTCTGAATCGTGACTCTCTTGCAGCCCATATGTCCCGGCATCTTCTTTCCTTTGAAGACCTTGCTCGGGCTGGAGCATGCACCATTGGAACCTGCGTGACGATGGAACTTGGAACCATGCTTCATTGGTCCTCTGGACTGTCCATGTCTCTTAATGGCACCCTGAAAGCCTTTTCCTTTGGAAATAGCAGTGGCATCCACTTTATCTCCTGCAGCAAAGATGTCAGCCTTGATTTCCTGTGCAAGCTGATACTTATCAGCATCATCGAACTTGAATTCTCTTAAGAATCTCTTGCTGGATGATACACCGGCTTTTTTTACATGTCCCTGCTCTGCCTTTGTAGCACCATGTCTGTTCTTGATTTCTTTTTTTCCATTTGCGTCTTTGTTGACAACTCTGTCTTTTTTGTCAACAAAACCTACCTGAACTGCACTGTAGCCATCGTTCTCCACGGTCTTTACCTGTGTTACATAGCATGGCCCTGCCTGCAGTACGGTTACCGGAACTAATTCGCCGGCTTCATTGAAGATTTGAGTCATTCCGACTTTTGTTGCTAAAATTCCTTTCTTCATGGTTTAACCTCCTATTGTTCTACAGCGGATTACAGAATCGATTGCTCTGATCTGCAATCATCCTAGGCATATTGCTTCGCGAGGTTTCGCCCTAGCGCATCTATGAATACCTGTTAGGATTACTGTCTTTCCTGATTATTTCATTTTGATCGCGATGGCAACACCAGCCGGCATTTCCAATCTGGATAATGCGTCTGCTGTCTTCTGTGTCGGTGCGATCACGTCAATCAGCCTTTTGTGTGTTCTCTGCTCGAACTGCTCTCTGGAGTCTTTGTACTTGTGAACTGCTCTTAAGATAGTAACTACTTCCTTCTTCGTCGGAAGAGGTACCGGTCCACTCACCTGTGCTCCTGTTCTTTTTACTGTTTCAATGATTTTTTTTGCGGATGCATCAACTAACTGATGATCATACGCTTTGAGAATGATTCTCATTACTTTTTTCGCTGCCATAAAAAAAGCCGCCTCCTATTCGCACTTGATATTGGTAAGTACGACAAGCGGTGACTGTACACTCTGCCGGGTGTATCCTTTTTTCTTAACGAAAAATAACGCAGTCTGCGCAGATACAGCATACGGCTCCTGTCTTCACAGGGGGTATTTGATTCTAGTTTCAAATATGGTACAGTGACTTGTCGCCAGTTTCTAGACTTGACATTCGCTCCACTGAAAACTTACCCCATTTACGGGGTAACAACCTCAAGCTTCATAGCTATCAATGTCACAACGATATTAACTGTACCATATCATAAAGCATTGTGCAAGGTGATTTTTAAAATTAAAATTGTATTTTTTTTCGTACAATCTTGTTTTTCCCCTTTTCTTTAGCATGTTGCACAAATAATGCGGTATAAAAAAACAGCAAATGGATATCTTTATGGATAGATCAAGAAAGCGAGGAAATTTTATGGATTATTTTAATGCCTTCTGGGTGGGCGGCATCATTTGTGCCCTCGTCCAACTCTTAATGGAAAAAACAAAACTCCTTCCCGGCCGCATCATGGTGCTTCTGGTCTGCAGCGGAGCTGTCCTTGGAGCCCTGGGATTTTATGAGCCTCTGATGGACTTTGCCGGTGCCGGCGCGAGCGTTCCGCTGCTTGGTTTTGGAAATACCTTATTTAAAGGGGTCCGCGAGCATCTGCTCTCCGATGGATTCATCGGGCTGTTCATGGGAGGCTTCACCTCCTCGGCGGTAGGAATCAGCGCCGCACTGATTTTTGGATATTTGGCCTCTTTGATTTTTCAGCCGAAGATGAAAAAATAGGTTATACTCATGAACGAAATGGCCTGCCGTTTTGTTCACAGCAGATATCCCACAA
>CADBUD010000129.1 GCA_902797785.1 uncultured Lachnospiraceae bacterium | reverse complement strand
CTGGTTGTTGCCGTCATGGTTCGTAAAAGCACCTTCGAGCATGTGTTTTGGTCTCTTTTAAGGGAGCAGAATGTTCTGGCTTCTTTTTTTCGCGCTTCCCTTTATGCAAACAATCAGCCAAATTATCTGCTTTTTTATACAGAAAATTCCATGGAACAAAAGCAATATGTCCAATGCCTCTTATTAGAAAAAACGATGGCAAATATGTATAGTGAGAACAATATTTTTTGTTTCCTGTCACTTTTGTTTTCTTCTGTCCTTCGGAATTATGCGGAATCAGCCAAATTATATGAATTTGAAAATACTGACATGGATGTTTTGAATTTTAGTATTCTGATGCATTATATTTCTGTCAACTACAATACGACGACATTATCCGAACTGGCAGAACGTTTTCACTATAGCACTTCCTTCTTTAGCAAACTGATTCATCAAAAGACGGGAAAGACTTTTTCAGAAATCATAAAGGAGCTAAAGCTCCAGAATGGGAAAGAGCTTCTCCTTGGAAGCAATTATTCTATTCAGGAAATATCCGAAATCATAGGATATGAATCAGCAAGCTGTTTCAGTCGGGCATTCAAAAAAATGAATGGATGTTCGCCGCAGGCATTTCGGAAAAATAATCTTTCCTGAATCACCCTCTGCCAAAGTTTCGGCAGAGGATACAAGGAAGTTGATCAAAGAAGTTGATCGCTCCACCCCATTTCATGAAACAGATATTCCTTTAGACGAAACAAAAGATAAAGGGGGATGGAACATACGTGAGTTTCCGCGTCCATATGGCCGCCAACATTTTTCAAGGATGTCTTGATCGCCATTTTAGGCTTGAATCTGTTGCAAAATAAATGCAGACTTTTTGCTTTTGTGTTATCGGCAGATTTTACCGCTATTGGCAAAAGAACGCCTTCAAAATCTGTAATAAAATCAAGCTCGGCGTCAGCCTTGGTTCTCCAGAAATAGCTGTCGATGTGAAATTCATTGAAACAGAGGATGAATATTTAAAATAAAGGTGAGACTTTTTTCATTTTAAAAAGACTAATAATTGATTCCAATAAAAAAGGCACATATTTTTTAGAGTGCCAATTCAAAATCAAAAGGAGCAGGAATAGAATATGAAAAAGATAAAAAATCATCTAACGTGAAAATCATGCTTTGGTATATGATATTTTTTTCTGGTTGAGTAATCTGGGCAGTTCTCATGTGGCTGAGCATTCCTTGAAAGAAGAAAACGGTTTTGGTTATCTTCTGACAGGGGATTATTGTGTGATAGAATATTATAACGGAGCAGAAACCGATGTAAAAATTCCGGAAGAGCTTGGCGGAAAACAGAACATATATGTGGATATTTTTGGCATAAAAGGAAAGAACAAACAGGTAAGAACGATTCATTTATCAAAAAATGTCTCTGGCATTTATGGGAATCCAAAGAAGGAGGAGGATTCATATTCGGATAAGGTTCACAGTTCTCTCCAGATGGAAACTTACTCGGATGAGCTAAGATGGAAAGAGATTCTTGTGGATGAGGAAAATCCATTCTTCACCTCGAAGGACGGGGTTCTTTACAGCAAAGATATGAAAACACTTTATGTACTTCCGGCATTGATAAAAGGCAGGCTTCCAAAAACCATACAGACCGTATCTTTGTATCATCAATCCTTCCGAAAGATCATGACAGAAAATAAAATGTTAAAAATAAATGATGATGTACTTTATGGCGGAGAGTTAGATGATAATGAGTCGGTTATTACAAATAGAGCAGCGAAACGTTACGCGAAGGAAAATAAGGTCAAAATCGTTGTTTGCTCATAGTAACAAGATGTACAGATAAGAAAGTCTTAATTATGAGCGCGATAAGGTAAGTTCATTCAACCATTTTAGGAAAGTCAAAAATATCATTCATATCACAATTTAAAATATTACAGCAGGCATACAAAAAAGACACAGTCGGATTTTGTGTGCCTTTTTCAATTCTATTGTAGGAATAGATGGAGATGTCTATTCCAAGGATCTGGAGTCTTGCGACCATTTCAGTCTGTTTGAGTTTCATGGATTTTCTTAGTTTCGCTATATTTTTCCCTATATTTGTTTCATTGACCTGAATGATTCGATCATCGCTTTGTTCGTTTTTCATAATATTGCACCTCAATGCAAAATTCTATCAACTATTTTGAAAATAATATTGCACGAGAACGCAATTTTATGTATAATGCTATTATAAGAAAAGAAAAGCAATTATACGAAATATGCTCTTGCTCCAATAAGAATGTAGCAGTACCAAACTCAAAAATAGCTGTTAAAGAATATATTTATATCAAGATAGAAAATGTTTTTCTATGTATTTAGTCATCGTTTAGTAGCAATATTTCTTATATAGATTTAGATTGGGATATCGTATAGTAAACATCATAGATGTTGTTTGATATGCAATAGAAAAACAATTTATGTTATTTAGGCGATTTGAAAAAGTTTTTAAACCTGTCAGAAAACAGAGAGTATAGGAAAAGATATTTTAGATAGTCATGTTTTAAAAAATATTTATTGGAGAATGATTTGTGAAGCTTTATAGATTTAAAAGATTATAGAAAGATTTTTATCATTAGTGATGAAATAGATCAAAGTTTTTGGTCTGTTTCGGATGGAATATACTGCAATATATCAGACACATTACAGTTAAGGATACGACATAGGTCATTGATGGTTTTTGTGGAAATATCTTTGTTATGTTTCAATCTGTGTAATGTGCTGTATGATAAATTATGTGTACGTGTTAAGGTATACCAGTTTTCTTTGGAATTTTCCAATGTGCTCCAGAAGGGAGAATAGTCAATCATGTCATCTGTCTCCTCTAAATAAGATATTTTTATCATAAAATAAGATTTTTGACTTGCATATATTCGTTAAAACGAATATAATATAAGAAAAGTGTTTTGTATTTGAAAGTGAGGTGGTGAGATGGAGAAGAAAAATTATTCTTACAAAAAGATGCTTTTTCTTCTATTGAGTGTGACGTTGATCTTAAGCACATGTTCGGTTTCTTCTAATGCAGCGGCTTCGAAAAAGGCATTGAAATTCCTAAAGGGAAAATGGTATTCCAATTCTCAGTCAGGGTATGGATCGACATTCTACGTGAAGTTCACGAAAAAGTATGCGAAGTATTATTATGCGGATGAACATGG
>CADBUD010000128.1 GCA_902797785.1 uncultured Lachnospiraceae bacterium | reverse complement strand
TACGACCGAAGGGAGTATTTGCACTCTGTGTGCCTTCGGTATGTGCATTTTGTTGCTATGAACAGCGGAGCTGTGAATAGTAACGGGAAAATTTGATAAATGAAAATTTTTCCCTTGACAAATCTTGAAAATAAGATATAATAGTATTTGTGCTTGTGAAAAGCATAAGCGCGAGTGGCTCAGCGGTGGAGCATCTCCTTGCCAAGGAGAGGGTCGCGGGTTCGATTCCCGTCTCGCGCTTGCGGTTATTTTTTTTATATTTTTCATTTTTTACTGCTGCATTATCTGATTTAATGCAGCAGTTTTTTCTTTTCCTCTTCCCCCTGCTTTTCCTATACATCTTAATTAAACCCAAAGAATTTATTGCAGATCTTATATGCTACAATGGAAATCTTTCGTCCGCCTTTTCCCGGCAGATTCACGGTACTTCCCATAATTCCCAAACGAAGATGGCGATACAGCCTCCAGTCCCGCTTCTTTAAATATTCCCACAGTTCTTTTTTCTTTTCCAGATCCTCCGGGGTGCCGGAACAGACACAGATAATGGTTGAAACTGTCGTAATGATTTCCAGATAATTCAACATATATTTCCTTAACTGCTTATTCGTAATCTTGTAAATGTCATGGCTATCAAGCATCAGTTTATTGACTAAAATCTGTTGATCGATCCGTTTGATCATGACTCCTTCATTCACAGACTGATCCTCCCGCCCAATATAATAGCGATAAAGATTTACATCCATATAATACATCGTTTTCACGCTCGGCAGCGGACAATAAACGAACAGATTATCCACATAAAATGTGTGTTTGGGAAGCTCAAGTCCATATTCTCTCAACAGCTTTGTCCTGTAAATGACAGAATGCATTAAAATATACTGTCCTTTTTTGAATCTTCCTACATCATTCCATCCAAATAAAGTATCCTGCGGCAGCACCGATTTGTAGCGCATGACTTTTTTTCTGGCAGCGCCCTCTTTTTCATAGACATAATTGCTGATCATCATATCTAATACCCGGTCGCCTCCTGCAAGCTCCATCAACTTACTGAGCACCTGCTGGTAAGCTTCTACTTTGACCCAATCATCACTGTCTACTACTTTAAAAAACATCCCCCTGGCATTTCTGATTCCTGTATTGACTGCCTCGCCATGCCCCCCATTTTCCTGATGAATGGCACGAACAATGGATGGATGATTTTTTTCATACTCATCTGCAATCTCAGCAGTACGATCAGTCGAGCCATCATCAACGATGATGATTTCGACTTCCTCGCCTCCTGTCAAAAGGGTTTCCAGACAATGCTCCATATAATCCTGGGAATTATAACACGGAACAACTACAGTTAAAATCTTCATGATTTTCTTTTTTCCTTCCTATATCTATGATTTTCCGAGTGGCGATCATGAGCGCCAGCTCATGATATAATGGATCATACCAGCACTTTGCTGCTATGAACAGCGGAGCTGTGAATAGTAACAACCTTTTTTATATCAGCTGATCTGCCAGCTGTAATGCTCTCTCAGCCATTCCATCTATATTATAATACTTATATTCTGCCAGCCTTCCCAATAAATAAAAGTGTTCTGCTTCCTTTGCATGTTGACGGTATTTTTCATACAAATCGGCATTTTTTTCATTATTGATCGCATAATATGGAAGCAGTCCCTTCCCCTGTTCATAACTTCTAGGGTATTCCTTGACAATCGTTGTCCCTTCTGACTGCTGCCCTGTCAAATGCTTAAATTCTGTAATTCTGGTATAGTCTTCATCCACCGTATAATTCACGACACTATGGCCTTGAAAATCCGGCTGTTCAAAATATTCAAAAGAAAATTCGAGCGACCGATATGGCAGCGCTCCATATTGATAATCAAAAAATTCATCGATTGCGCCGGTATAGATCACGTCCCCTTCAAAGAGCTTTCCATCAAAATAAATCTTTCCTTTCTCCAGCCGGAGATGCTCCCTGGCGTCGACTCCCAAATCGACCTTGATATTTTCGTGATCCAACATCTGTTCGAACATTTTCGTATAGCCATGCTTTGGCATTCCCTGATATTTATCACTGAAATATCCGTTGTCCCTTGAGATCACGACCGGAACACGTGCCGTCACTGCCGGATCAATCTCCTTCGGCGTCTGCCCCCACTGTTTCATCGTATATTTTAAAAATATATTTTCATATACATAAGAAGCGACCTTACGAATCAGCGGATTTTCGTTTTTTTGCAGCGTCAAAATCGGAACGCGCGCTCCTTCTCCATATTCCATGATCAGCATTTGCTCAATTTGATCCGCCTCTTTTGGAAAAACTATATGAAGCGTATTAAGATTAAACGGAACCGGGATCAGTTGTCCGCCCACCCTGGCAACGACCTCATGACGGAAAGAATACCATTCTGTGAACCGCGATAAATACTCCTGCACGCGTTCCTTCGAGGTATGAAAGATATGCGGTCCATATTGATGAACTAAAATTCCATGCTCATCATAAGTATCATAGCAATTTCCTCCGATATGCTTCCTTTTTTCTATCACAAGAACTTCTTTTTTCCCTCTCTCCGCAAGCTCTCTCGCAATCACACTTCCCGCAATTCCTGCACCAATGACAATCACTTCCATATTTATGTTCCTCCCAAAAATGTCAGTTCTTTTCTGACTTACTCTCCTATTTTACTTTCTTTATCCTAAAAAAGCAATCACTATTTAAGAAAATATTACAAAATCATTACGTTCGCTTCAAAAACCTTGCCACATCTGCTTAAAAATGATAAAATAAATGTGTGTTATCGAATACGATAAATCAATCATTAAGGAGGTTTTTATGAATTATCAGGAAGAATATCAAAAGAAAATCACATCTGCAGAGGAGGCCGTCAAGGTCATCCAATCCGGAGACTGGATTGATTATGGATGGTGCTCCGGTACTCCTGTTGCTCTGGACTCTGCTCTTGCCAAACGTATGCCGGAGCTTACTGATCTTAAGGTTCGCGGCGGTATTTTAATGCATGTTCCGGAAATTTTTAAAATAGAAAATCCGGCAGAGCATTTTACATGGAATTCCTGGCACATGAGCGGTATCGAGCGTAAAGCCATTGCACAGGATTTTTCTTTCTATGCACCGATCCGCTATTCCGAGCTGCCACGCTACTATCGTGACCTGGATTGTCCGTCCAGAGTCGCTATGTTCCAGGTTTCCCCGATGGACGAGCATGGCTATTTTAACTTCGGTCCAAACGCTTCCCATCTGGCAGCCTGCTGTGAGCGCGCTGAAATCATCATCGTTGAGGTCAATAAAAATATGCCGCGCTGTCTGGGCGGTTTTGAAGAAGGGGTACATATCTCGGATGTTTCCATGATCGTCGAGGGAGAGAATCCTCCAATGGATGAAATGGGCGGCGGCGCTGCAGCCAGCGAGATTGATAAGACTGTCGCTAAACTGATCGTAGAAGAAATTCCAAACGGCGCCTGCTTACAGCTTGGTATCGGCGGTATGCCAAACGCAGTCGGTTCTATGATTGCCGAATCCGATCTGACCGATCTCGGCGTCCATACAGAAATGTATGTGGATGCCTTTGTGGATATCGCAAAAGCTGGAAAAATCAATGGTTCCAAGAAAAATATCGACAAAGGAAGACAGGTCTATGCTTTCGGTGCCGGAACACAAAAGCTCTATGATTATTTAAATAACAACCCGGAATGTATGAGTGCCCCTGTCAACTATACGAATGATATCCGTTCCATCTCTGCTCTCGACAACTTCATCTCCATCAATAATGCCGTTGATGTCGATATCTTTGGCCAAGTCAACGCAGAGAGCGCAGGTACTAAGCACATCAGTGGAGCCGGCGGACAGCTCGACTTTGTTCTGGGAGCTTACCTTTCCAACGGTGGAAAGAGCTTTATCTGCTGTTCCTCCACCTTTACAACAAAGAGTGGCGAATTAAAATCCCGTATCCTTCCTACCCTAAATCCAGGATCGATTGTTACCGATACCCGTGCCAATATCCATTTCCTCGTAACCGAGTATGGCAAGGTAAACCTAAAGGGTCTCTCTACCTGGCAAAAAGCTGAAGCCATCATCTCTGTCGCTCATCCAGATTTCCGCGATCAGCTGATTGCAGAAGCAGAGAAGATGCATATCTGGAGACGAAGCAATAAATAATCTTTCGCTTGTAAATCGTAACCATTCTGCGAGGTCTGCTCTATGTTGTTTTAACAACGTGGGTCAGGCCTCACATTTGTTTTTTAATGTTTCTTTGGTTCCTTTCTCCCTTTCCTTCCAAAACTCCTCCATTTTGGTAAGGATTCTCTCCTTTCCTCCATACACTGCATCGCTCCACTCTGAAGGAAACAGCCGCCGGTTTGCCCCCTCCAAAAATCTCTCATCCAAAAGCAGGATCACTCCTTCATCCTCTTCTGTCCGGATCACCCGTCCTGCCGCCTGACAGACCCGGTTCATTCCCGGAATCCGATAGGCATAATCAAAACCTGACATTTTTCTCTGATCAAAATAATTCCGGATCAGATCATGCTCCTGTCCCATCTGCCCGATTCCGGTGCCAACCACGGCCACCCCGATCAGCCTATTTCCTGTCAAATCAATTCCTTCTGAAAAGATCCCGCCCATCACACAGAACGCAATCATTCCTCTTTGACCCTCCTCTTGAAATCGCTCCAGAAAAGCCTCTCGTTCTCCCTCCGTCATCGAAGTCTCTTGAAATATCTGTTCGTATCCTGCGCATGACTCCTTGGGAATCCGTTCCACGACCTGATGCAAAAACTGAAAGGACGGAAAAAATACCATATAATTTCCCACCCTTGCCTTCATCATCATTGCCAGATAATCTGCGATCTTTTGATATTCTGTCTCCCCTCTCCTGCTATATCGGCTCGTCACATCCGTTGCGATCAAAAGTCTCCTGTTCTCTTGTGAAAACGGAGATGGAATGTAGACCGCATAATCCTCTTTTGCGCTCCCCAGTAGCTTTCGGTAATAATTCACCGGCAGCAGTGTCGCAGAAAAAAAGACGGCTGTTCTTCCCTGAGCCAGACATCTCGACAAATTCGTTCCTGTATCTACACAAAGCAGATTGACGCAAAAGTCCCGCTCTGTCATCTCTCCATAATAAACATAACCTTCGGATGATAATTCAAAAATCGTCAGGAAGCTATGTACCTGAAAATAAAATTCCAGAAGTTCCTTCCGATGCTCTGTTTCCGAATAATTATCCAAAAATTCCCAAAGCTCTTCTCCCAGCCGTTCCACCCTTCGATACAATTTATCCAGCTCCGAATAGACGCCCGGTTCCCGTTTTAAAATCAGCAGCTCCCTATTGACACTGGAAAGTGCCTTCCTGAGCTCGTTCCACTCTTCCCGGTCTTTTGAACATAGGTTCCGAATATGAAGCACATCTTCTTTATACAACTTTGCACTATACATTTCTCTTGCCCGATCGACCAGGTTATGTGCCTCATCGACCAAAAAGACATATTCCCCCCGCTTCTCTTCTGAAAAATACCGCTTCAGACGGACTCTCGGATCGAAAAGGTAATTATAATCGCCAAGAATCATATCACAGAACTCGGAAAGATCCAGCTGGAATTCAAAGGGACAAACACAAAAATCAGCTGCATGCTGTATCACAGTATCCCTGTCAAATTCATCCTGACGAATTAGAAGCTCATAGATTGCCTGGTTGACCCTGTCAAAATGTCCCTTAGCTCTCTCACACTGTTCCGGATTGCATTCCATCTCCTCCCATGGACAGAGCTTCTCCTTTGCTGTCAACAAAATCCGTTTTATCCTTCCACCATTGGATTCTAAACGTCTTACCGCATCTACTGCTGCTTTTGCTGTAATCGTTTTTGCTGTAACATAAAATATCGTTTCGACCAAGCCCTCTCCCATCGCTTTTAATGCCGGAAATACGGTAGAAATCGTCTTTCCCACTCCCGTTGGTGCCTGAAGAAAAAGATTTTTTTCTCTTTGAATGGTACGATAAACGGAAACCGCAACGTCTCTCTGCCCCTTCCGATAGGAAAAAGGAAATTCCAGTGCTTTTAGAGAACGCCGGCAGGTGTCCGGCCAGAGAGCTAAAAATTTAGCAAATGGCTCGTATTTTCTTAATAGTTCCTGATACCAGGCTACGATTTCCTCTGCCGAGTATTCTTCATAAAAATAACGGATCTGCTCGGTTTTTCGATGAACGTAGGTCATCTGGATTCCGATTTCGGAAAGCTTTTCCTTCTGTACATAGATTGCTGCATAGCATTTTGCCTGAGCTAAATGCAGTGCTCCAGGTCCCTTCATATATTCCAGGCGGTGATATGTTGTTTTTATTTCATCAATGCAGCGAATCTTTCCCTTCCTGTTCCATGTTTCTTCAAAAAATTCCTCTCCCAGCTTCATCCTTTGCAAATTGCGGTCGCTTTCTTTCATCGTAAAAATTCCATCCGCCCGCCCCTCGGTAATCAAGCGATACCACTCTGTCTCTGTTTCCCAGGACAATGCAACTTCCGACTGATAATCTCCTTTTTTTCCTTTCTGCAGCTTCCGGTGAAGGCGCCCTCCCTCCTGCATGGCATCCGCGGAACCACCCTGCCGCTTCCGATTGTCTATATCGCCAAAGCGGAGAATAAACTCTACCAGACTTCGGACAGAAATCCGAAGAAGCGGCTTTTCTTTTTCCTGTACCATGTTTCCTCCTTCCTGCTTAGGAACTGTGCATCATGCACAGATTAATTTCACACAGATCCTTAGAAAAGTTTATCGGATTTTAGTGTACCATATTCCCACTACTTTTTCTATAAAAAAAACGCTTTTGGGCATAACACCCAAAAGCGCTCTTTTGCTCGATAGCTAACGCATTAAATAAATGTGTTTACGATATTATACTAATGCACACAAACGCGATAGGAAGGGCGCTTTCAGCGCCTCGCGTTTGGCGCAATAGGAAACGAATAAATTCGTTTCCTATACTTTATTTTTCAACTGCCTTTAACTGCTCTGTCAGCATCGGAACAATCTTATTCAGATCTCCTACGATACCATAGTCAGCGACATCAAAGATCGGAGCGTTCTCATCTTTGTTGATTGCGATGATGATATCGGACTCCTCCATACCTGCGGTATGCTGGATTGCTCCGGAAATACCAATAGCAAAATATACATTCGGACGAACGGTCTTTCCTGTCTGTCCTACCTGAAGCTCTTTCGGCATCCAGCCACTGTCAACTACAGCACGAGAGCAGCTTACGGTACCACCGATGGCATCAGCAAGATCCTGTAAGATGGCAAAATTTTCTTTGCTTCCAACTCCACGGCCACCGGAAACTAAAATCTTAGCATCCATGATATCTACGGTATCAGAAAGCTCTTTTACAATCTTAACGATTTCTACATATTTGTTGTCCGGAGTAAATCCCGGATTGAACTCAATGATCTCTGCCGTTGCATCTGCAACCGGCTCACGCTTCTGCATAACTCCCGGACGAACGGTAGCCATCTGAGGACGATTATCCGGGCAAGCAATCGTTGCAATCGTATTACCACCAAATGCAGGACGGGTCATCAGTAACTGATTGTGTTTCTGCTCTCTTCCCGGAATCGGATTCAGAGGGAAATCACCAATCTCAAGTACCGTACAGTCAGCGGTCAGACCGGTAGCAACACGTGCGGAAACACGAGGTCCTAAGTCACGTCCGATGGCTGTTGCGCCAACAAGAACGATTTCCGGTTTATACTCATTGATAACAGATGCCAGTGCATGAGTATATGGCTCTGTTCTATACTCTTTTAATTCCGGATCATCTACTACAATAACCTTGTCTGCTCCATACTGGGCAAGCTGGTCTGTCAGACCTTTTACCTCATAACCGATCAAAACTGCTGTTACTTCTGTATTCAAGTCTGCTGCAAGCTCTTTTGCCTTTCCAAGCAATTCAAATGCAATACCGCTTAATTCATTGTCTACCTGCTGTGCATAGACATATACACCCTTATATTCTTCTAAATTCATTTTATTCACCACTTTTCCTTATTAGATTAGATTACAT
>CADBUD010000127.1 GCA_902797785.1 uncultured Lachnospiraceae bacterium | reverse complement strand
GATGGAAGTCGTTGGCCACAGTGTTTGTATGGGAAATGGAAGTCCTGCACTGAAAGAGATTTCTGATGAGGTCTGTGAAAATGTGACGGAGGATGGAATCTATCAGGCATTTTCCCGTCTCGGACTATTATGAAATGCCAGAACATTCAGAGCAGAAATCTGCTGCGTTTTTCGTAACAGATTTCTGCCGTTTTGTTCATGAGCCGCGCCGGATTTTGGTCGCTGAAAGCGACATTTTCCTTACAAAATCCGTGCGCATCATTTTTATACCTTCATAATGATTGGCAGAATCATCGGTCTCCTTTTGGTTCGTTTCCAGACAAATTCTCCCAGATCCTCCCGGACGGCCGACTTGATCCTTCCCCAGTCGTTCCAGCTCTGATCTAGACAGTTATCCAGCGTATCCATTAAAACATTTCTGGCATCCTCCATCAGTCCTTCTGATTCACGGACATAGACAAAGCCCCTGGAGACCAGATCCGGGCCGGCAAGCAACTGATTCGTCCCTTCTTCTAACGTCATGACAACAATAATGATTCCATCCTCAGCTAAATGCTGACGGTCTCTTAAGACAATATTTCCAACATCTCCTATGCCCAGACCATCCACTAAAATATCTCCTGTCTGAACTGTTCCTGTCACTTCTGCGGAGGTTTCATCCAGCTCTAAGACATCTCCCGAGGACAAAATAAAAATATCTTCTTTTCGCATCCCGAGACTTCTGGCAATTCTGGACTGTGCCATCAAATGACGATATTCTCCATGAACCGGAATCGCATATTTCGGATTGACCAAAGAATAGATGAGCTTGATTTCCTCCTGGCAGGCATGTCCTGACACATGCGTTTCCTGAAAGATTACATCTGCTCCCTTTCGGAACAGCTCATTAATGACCTTGGAAATCGCTTTTTCATTTCCAGGAATTGGGGAAGAACTCAAGACTACAACATCTCCCGGCTTGATACTGACCTTTTTATGAACTCCGGCCGACATCCTCGAAAGAGCCGCCATAGACTCCCCCTGACTTCCGGTCGTGATAATGACCGTCTTTTCATCCGGATATCTACGCAGTTCATCGATATCGATCAGTGTATTGTCCGGAATATTCAGATATCCAAGATCTGCTGCTGTATGGATGATATTGACCATGCTGCGGCCCTCGACAACGACCTTTCTGCCATACCGGTCTGCTGTATTAATTACCTGCTGTACCCGGTCTACATTGGAAGCAAAGGTCGCTATAATAATCCGATGATCGATATTTTCTGAAAATATATTTTCAAATGTAGCTCCCAATGTTTTTTCTGACATCGTAAATCCCGGACGCTCCGCATTGGTACTGTCGCACATCAGTGCCAGAACACCTTTTTTCCCGATTTCACCAAAGCGCTGCAGATCGATAGCATCGCCAAAGACCGGTGTATAATCGACCTTAAAGTCTCCTGTATGCACGACAATGCCGGCCGGTGAAAAAATAGCCAGAGCAGAAGCATCCTGAATACTGTGATTGGTTTTTATAAATTCGACACGAAAGCATCCTAGATTGATCGACTGACCGTGCTTTACAACTTTACGCTTTACTGTCCGGGTCAATCCATGCTCGTTTAATTTGTTATCAATGATTCCGATGGTAAGCTTTGTGGCATAAATCGGGACATTGATTTCCCGAAGAATATATGGGAGGGCTCCGATATGATCCTCATGTCCATGGGTTATGACAAAGCCCTTTACTTTTTCTATATTATCCCTTAGATAGGTCACGTCCGGAATGACTAAATCGATTCCAAGCATATCATCCTCCGGAAAGGAAAGCCCGCAGTCCACCACAACAATACTGTCTTCGTATTCAAAGACAGTAATATTCATTCCGATCTGTTCTAATCCTCCTAACGGAATAATTTTCAGTTTTGAGTCTGATTTTTTTTTCAAGACAACACCTCCATTGTTTTTTATTTTTGCACGAAAAAAACACATGAAAAAACACGAAAAACAATCTTCTCTTCCAAAAAAACCGGACAGATCATCCTTGTTTTTCGTTGTACTCTTTCAAGTATTTTTATTTTACTCTGTTATAATTTCGACGTCCTCTAAAAGCTCCTCAAAAATATCCTGAAGCACATCAATCTCTTCGTCGCTGGCAAATTCGTAGACAGCCTCCCTTGAATGCTCCTCTTCGTTTTGATCTTTTTTGGAAATCTCCTTTAGAATATAAGCCTCTCCATCCCCTGTCTGTTCTTCTGTTACAAGCAGGTAGGAGACTCCGCTTAATTTTGTCTCTTCCAGAACATAAAATGATTTTTCTTCTTCCTCCGTTTGGAGTGTAATTTTTTCCACCTGTATCCTCCATTCGCACTGCTATAGGAAACACATGAAATAAATTTGTTTCCTATGTTTCGTCCCTGGTCACAGAGTCAAGATATCCCTGAAGAATAAATACAGCTGCAATCTGGTCAATTGTGTCCTTTCTATGCTCTCTGCGAACCCCTTCCTCAATCAGTACCCGCTCTGCTGCCGCTGTGGTCAAACGCTCGTCCCACAAAATGACCTCCAGATTCGTACGCCGCTCCAAATGCTCCTTGAACTCCAAGGTGCTCTCTGCCCGCTCTCCTATGGTATTGTTCATATTCTTAGGATATCCAAGAACAATTTTTTTAATATCATACTCCAGAATGATTGCTTCAATCCTGGCATAGGTCTTTCGCAGCTTGTTTTCGGACTTTCTCTCTATTGTTTCCAGCTTTTGTGCTGTTATTCCAAGTGGATCGCTGACTGCAACCCCTACTGTTTTTTTCCCATAGTCCAGCCCCATGACCCTTCCGGACAAAGCCGGGGCAGTCTTTGACAGACTATCTGACTCATTGATTCTGCTCGCCTCTGACATACTGCTACTCCCATGAATTTGTTTTGATATATTCTCTGAGAAGCTCTTCCACTAGCTCATCACGCTCGACCTTCATAATCAGACTGCGCGCATTCTGATGACTCGTAATGTAAGTCGGATCGCCTGACATAATATACCCCACGATCTGGCTGACCGGGTTATAGCCCTTTTCTGCCATCGCCTGATATACCTGCGAAAGTACATCGCTGACCTGAATCTCCTGTTCTTTTTCTATTCTAAAAAATTGTGTGTTTTTCAAATCCTGCATTCTCTCACGTCCTTCATACTGATAGACATATTCTAATATATATTTTCTAAAGTTGCAAGTAAAATGTTATAAAAAGTACCTTCCACATCCAGTGTTTTAAGAAGTTTTCCTGTCACAAAGGTGTTTTTTTCAAGCTTTGACTCCCCGCTCTCCAAAAATGCTGCTTTGATATATTCTCTGGTGTGTCCCACCCAGTAGGTTTTCTCCCCTGTCTGTATTTTTTCTTCCAAAAGGATCTCCTTCACCTGTCCCAAGAACTGTTTTTGGTAGTTCTCCTTCATTTCTTTCCCCAGAGAAATCAGGCGTTTACTGCGCTGTGTCTTCGTCTTTTCATCGATTTGATGCTCCATCTGCGCAGCCTTCGTCCCATTCCGTTTGGAATATTTGAATACATGCATTTCATAGAATGCCAAACGCCTGACAAATTCCTCTGTCTGCAAGAATTCCTCCTCTGTCTCACCCGGAAAGCCAACAATCACATCTGTGGTCAATGCCGGCAGATCAAAATAGTATCTCAATCTCTGACAGGTCTCCTCGTATTCCTCCGGCGTGTATTTTCGATTCATGCGGCGCAGTGTCGCTTCACATCCGCTCTGCAGGGAAAGATGAAAGTGGGGACAGATTTTTTGTATTCCGGATAATTCTTTTACGAACGCCTCCTTCATCAATCCTGGTTCTAAGGAGCTGAGCCGGATCCGTTCGATTCCACTGATATCTGACATTCGTTTCATCAGCTCAAGAAGATCCGCTCCCGTCCCATCCCCATAAGAACTGACATGAATCCCCGTCAGGACGATTTCATGATATCCCGCCTCTGCCAGACGCCCGGCTTCTTCCAAAACATCCTCCTGTCTGCGGCTGCGGATTCTCCCCCGTGTATAGGGTATGATACAATAGCTGCAGAACTGATTGCAGCCATCCTGTATTTTCATAAACGCCCTGGTATGCTCTGCAGTACGATAAATTTTTAGTTCCTCATACTCTGTTACCCCGGCAATTTCCGGAACCCCGGCCCGTAATTCCTCTTTGTTCTGAAACTCCCTGATCTTATCCATCAACTCTGATTTTTGGTGATTTCCAATCAGGATATCGATGTTCTCCTTTTTTGCCCACTCCTCAAGCCAGGCTTTTGAGGACTCCACATAGCAGCCGGCTGCGACTAAAATTCCCTTTGGGCTGACCGTCCTGGCCCGATGCAGCATTTGACGGGACTTTTTATCTGCCATATTGGTCACAGAACAGGTGTTGATCACGGTCACATCACAAGGCTGACCAAATGGCACGATCTGATATCCATGTTTTTCTAATTCCTGCTGCATCGCCTCGGTCTCATATGAATTTACCTTGCAGCCCAGATTATGTAATGATGCTGTCTTCAATCTCTTCCTCCCAATCGCATAATCTATCATTTACCCATTTCATGGGCAAACATCACTGATTATTTTCCCTGATAAAATCACAAAATGAATCCTGTGGAATCGGTCGGGAAAAATAGTAGCCCTGGATAAAATCGACTCCGAGAGACGAAAATTCCTCCAGCTGCTCTTTCGTCTCGACTCCTTCCGCAACAACTTCCATTCCCATCTGCTGTACCATATTGACCATGTTCTCCACAACATATTTCGCGCGGGCATTGACAAAATAATCTCTTGTAATGGAATAATCAAATTTTACGATATCTACCGGCATGCTCATGATATAGTTTAAATTTGACTGTCCTGTTCCAAAATCATCCAAGGAGAACTTGATTCCTCTCTCCATAAAATCATGCATATTCTGGAGCAGGACCTCTTTTGCTTCCATTGAAGCTGTCTCAGTAATCTCCAGATTGATCTGCCCTGGTTCAACATCATATTCTTTTAAAATCCTCCCAAAGTCCTCTGCCAATGTTTCCTTCTCACATTGGGCAACGGAAAGATTGACTTCGATATACTCCATCCCCATAGCTTTGATGTCATGCTCTTTTATGAACTGACAGACCTTGCGAAATACGATTTCTCCCAGTTCAACGATTTGTCCTGTCTCCTCTGCCACCGGGATAAAGTGTCCTGGTGATATGATCGAACCGTCTGAATTGAGAATCCTCACCAGAGCCTCCGCTGAGCTGAACTTGTGTGTCTGGGTCGAATAAATCGGCTGATAATAGACTGCCACCCTCTCTTCATCAATTGCCTCACGGACCAAAGTCCTGATTTCTTCTTTTCTTTTCAGTGTTTTTACTGTCTCTTCATCTACCACGACCCGTTCACTCTCCAGCCCAAGAGAGAGCAGAAAGCTCCGGAAGATAAAGACATCATTGGCGCTTCGTGCCAGACTGCTGTCCGGCATGATTAAATACTTTGCCCGAACCCTGATTTCTCCTGTCTCTGTTTGGATTGGAGCGGATAAGAAGCCCTCCAGATCAGCCAGAACATCATACAGGTCTTCTTCTTTTTCAAAGATGACTGCAAATTCATTTCCTACATTTCGAAAGACTCTTGATTTTTTATATTTTGTCAGAAAATCTGCTACGGAAATCAACAAAATTTTCTGCTCTTCCCTGCCCAGCAGCTCATTTTCTGCCGTCAGGGTAATGTTTAATCCGGAAAATGTCTTATTTTTGGCAAACAATTCTTCCATGAACTCCATTAAGGCATGTGCTGAAAATGCGCCACTCTCCCGGTCGATGTAAAAGTCCGGATTCTCAATTTCCGCGAACATCACGGTCAATCCAAGCGCTGTGGCAAAGCCGACCAACAGAAGATAATTATTAAAAAACTGAATCACGACAGCGACCATCATCACCCCGATAAACGCAAAAACAGAGACCATCCTGCGGCGGTTCATGCGCTTTCGATATGCGATTGCCGCTGCAACCATAGCAATAAAATAGCACACGCAGAACACATAGGTCGTCAATACTGCCGGCCCATAGGTATATAATTGTTTTCCATCAAAAAATTTTTTAATCGGAAGAAGTCCGACGAAAAGAACTCCCAGAACAAAAAAACTGTTGCCGCCCCACCAAAGAAGCTGATAGCTCCCCCACTGATTCAGATCGACAATCAGATAGAGATAACACATCCCCGCAATCAAAATCAGGGAAATCAGATAAAACTTACAAACCGCCATCACAAAGAATTCCGGAAGGGAATCACTATATATAATGGCATAAATCGAACCCAGATCTGCAATCAAGCTGATCAGCGAAAAAATCAGGATACGAAAATAAACTACATTTCCCCGGAGTCTTAAACTTGACTTCCTAGAACAAAAGTAAATCAAAAAAATCACTTGTACAATCGCACCATAATGAATACTTAATTCTACCATGAAATCACCCTGTATTTCTCATCTTTTTCCGTACCGGATATATCCACATGTCTCACTTCTGCTCATGAATGAAATGACCTGCCGTTTTTGTTCATGCTTTCCTCTGCATGACGCATTCACTGCGTCATAATGGTAGATATGAAAGATTTATCTTTCATACTTTCCTCTGCATGGCACACTTGCTGTGCCATAAAGGTAGATATGAAAGGTTTACCTTTCATACTTTCCTTAGCACGAACAAAGCGGCAATGTTTTATGCCAATGAATATATATCGGATAACTTTCCCTGTTTCTTTAGTCTTATTTCCCTTTTATTTGAAGCTTTAGTGTTTTGCTCTTGCCACTCCTTAAGGTAATCTTCACTAAAATCGCCGTGCTCTTTTTCTTTCGCACCTTGACTACGCCCTTACTGCTTACCTTTGCCACTGCCTTATTCTTTGAAAAATAAGAAATCTTTTTAATATGGGAACGATATCTGGTGGATTTTAACCGGACCCTATAGGACTTTCCTTTTTTTATCGTTTTTGACGAAGCTGCCAGCTTTATCGTATTTAACACCATGGCGCTATTGTATTTTTGTGAAGTAAGCCTTGACTTTTCATAGCTTGCCCTTGAGCTTAGGGCAATCATGTCATTTTGAAAAATCGACAAGGTATCTGAATCATAACGGTAACGGATATAATAGGTATTGCCGTTCTGTGTTACCGTAAATAAATAGCCGCCGTCGATACTCCCCTGGGT
>CADBUD010000126.1 GCA_902797785.1 uncultured Lachnospiraceae bacterium | reverse complement strand
GCCTCGCGTTTTGGCGCAATAGGAAACGAATAAATTCGTTTCCCATAACTAATAAATATGTCAGGCAGAGGAAAGTATGTTGAATTTTCATCTGTAATATGATATAATATCACGAAAAAGTGTAAAAAACAGAAAGCATAAATCTGGAGGAAAAAAATGAAATTAATAATACAGATTCCATGCTACAATGAAGCAGAGACCCTTGAGATCTCCCTAAATGCCCTCCCAAAGCACATCGAAGGCATTGACAAGATCGAATATCTGATCATTAACGATGGAAGCAAAGATAACACCGTTCAAGTAGCAAAGGACTGGGGCGTGAATTACGTTGTTGATCTAAAACGAAACAAAGGTCTTGCCAAAGGCTTTATGGCAGGTCTGGATGCCTGTCTGCGCAATGGGGCAGACATCATTGTAAACACAGATGCAGATAACCAGTACAATGCAGATGACATAGAAAAGATCGTCCGTCCAATCATGGAGGGAAAGACCGACATTGTCATCGGTGCCCGTCCGGTAGACGAGACCGCGCACTGGTCCCCATTAAAGAAAAAGCTTCAGCATTTTGGAAGCTGGGTCGTTAGAAGAGCTTCAAAATCAGACATTCCGGATGCTCCAAGTGGATTCCGTGCCTATAGCCGGGAGGCGGCGATGCGGTTAAATGTAGTCAATGAATACACCTATACCCTCGAAACAATTGTTCAGGCCGGACGGAGCAAGATCGCCATGGAGTCCGTTCCGATTCGTACCAATGCGGAGCTGAGACCATCCCGGTTGTTCAGCAGTATGTTCGGATATGTAAAAAAATCTATGCTGACGATCCTTCGTGCTTTCATGATGTATCGGCCGCTCGTGACCTTCACACTGATCGGTGGGATTATTTTCCTGCTGGGCTTTGTTTTGGGAATCCGTTTCCTTGTCTTTTATTTCAACGGCGTCGGGACAGGACATATGCAGTCGCTGATCTTATCCAGTACCCTGATGCTCTTAGGATTCCAGACCTTTGTCGTTGGACTTCTTTCCGACATCATCTCTGCGAACCGCAAGATTTTAGAGGATGTCCAGTATCATGTGAGAAAGCTGGATTTCGATAAGGATACGGAGAAAAATCAAAAGGCAGAGCAGGATGTGCCAAAAAAAGAACAAGAGACACTGCCTGTACTGTCAAAGAACGAACAGGAAAATGGGAAAAAATCCGGAAAATCATCACAGAAAAGAAAAAATAATGTGAAAGGATTGCCGGAAAGTCAGAAAGGAAGATAGAAATCATGGTTTATGGAGTGATTCTGGCAGGAGGAATTGGAAGCCGCATGGGAAATGCGGAAAAGCCAAAGCAGTATTTACAGATTGGAAATAAACCGATTATTGTACATACGGTGGAAAAAATGTATGTACATCCGGAAATTGAAAAGCTTTTGGTTCTCTGTCCGGAGCAGTGGGTCTCTTATACCAAGACCCTGTTGAAAAAGTATATCCGGACAGCAGAGGATATTGTTGTATTAAAAGGAGGCGCGAGCAGAAATGAGACCATCATGAATGCCATCGCCTATATTGAACAGGAGACCGGACTGGATGAAGAGACCATCATCGTAACACATGATTCCGTTCGTCCGTTCATCACCCATCGTATCATTTCGGAAAATGTCTATTATGCCCGTCAGTACGGTGCGTGTGATACGGTGATTCCGGCAACGGACACGATTGTAGAGAGCCGGGATGGAAAGATCATCAGTGAGATTCCCGACCGTTCCAAGATGTATCAGGGTCAGACGCCGCAGTCGTTTTGCGCCAGCAGGCTCAAGGAGCTCTATGAAAGCCTTTCCGAAGAAGAAAAGGAGATTCTGACAGATGCGGCCAAGATTTTTGCTATTAAGGGCGAGAAGGTCTATCTGGTTCAGGGAGAGGTCTCAAACATAAAGATCACATATCCATATGATCTGAGAGTGGCAGAGTCTCTGATTAAAGATAAAAATTAGGTTCTGCCTGCTGTATGGAGGAGCAAAATGTTAAATGCAGTATATCGTTTAGTAGCACCGAGAAGATTTGAAGTAGAGTTTTCAGAAATCAGTCTGAAAGATGTGATTGTCCGCCCGACGCATTTATCGATTTGTCAGGCGGATCAGAGATATTATCAGGGAAAACGTCCGGAAGAGGTATTGGAAAAAAAGCTTCCGATGGCGTTGATCCATGAGGCAATAGGAGAAGTCGTCTATGATGAGAGCGGTACCCTTGCTCCGGGAACTTTAGTCGTGATGATTCCGAATACCCCTACGGCAGAGGATGAGATCATTGCCGAGAATTATCTTCGTTCCAGCAAATTCAGGGCAAGCGGATTTGACGGATTCATGCAGGACTACGTTCAGATGGATGCGGATCGCGTGATTCCACTGCCGCACGGAGTGGATAAAAAGGTCATGGCGTTTACGGAGCTGATTTCGGTCAGTGTTCATGCCATCAGCCGTTTTGATCGCATTGCCCACAAAAGACGCGGCCGGATCGGAATCTGGGGCGATGGAAATCTGGGCTATATCACAGCGCTGTTATTCCATACCATGTTTCCGGAAGCAAAGCTGTATATCTTTGGAATGAATGAAGAAAAGCTGGCAGATTTTGCCTTTGCAGAGGACACTTTCATTGTAAAAAATGTTCCGAAGGATCTGTCGATCGACCATGCCTTTGAATGTGTGGGCAGTAATGGCTCTCAGGCAGCAATAGATCAGATCATTGATTTTATTGAGCCGGAGGGAACCATCTCTCTTTTGGGAGTTTCAGAAAATCCGGTTCCGATCAATACCAGGATGGTACTGGAGAAGGGATTGCGTCTTTTTGGCAGCAGCCGGAGTGGAAAGGCGGATTTTGAAAAAACAGTACAGCTGTTTTCCGAACATAAGGAGCTCGTTGGAAGTCTGCAGAATCTGATCGGAAATGTGATCCGGATTCATTCTATTGCAGACATGACAGAAGCATTTGAGCAGGACATCCGAAAAGCATTTGGAAAGACTGTGATGCTTTGGGAACAATAGTAACTGGTTAGGAACTGTACAAGATCATGAAAAGTTCAATAAAAAAAGGAGCCAAGTTCCTTCTTTATAAGATTTTATTTCCCTTGTGCTATCATCTGGGAGCGCTGCGGAAGCGGAAGGAAAAGGCTGTATTTATCGAGCTGCAAGGCTTGGAGCTGAGCAGTAATTTTAAAGAAATATGGAATGAACTGGAAAAAGCTCACAGGGATATCACAAATCAGGAGCAAAGTATTGTACCTGTGGTCTTTTTCCTAAAATATAAAAAAAATGACCTGGGTTATTACGGGAGATGCTTTCGGCTGCTATGGGAAATCTCAGATGCAGCCTATCTCTTTTTAAATGATTCCTGTAATGTATTGGGGGCGTTCAAGCTGCGAAAGGGCTCCAAGCTCATTCAGCTCTGGCACGCCTGCGGTGCATTTAAAAAATGGGGCTTCAGCATTGCAGATGCAGAATATGGTGAGAGCCGTGAGGAAATGATCAAATATCCTTACCACAAAAATTATACCTTTGTCACCGTCAGCAGCAAGACCGTGGCGTGGGCATATGCAGAGGCCTTTGGAATCCCAATCGAAAAAATAGAGCCATTAGGAATCAGCCGGACCGACCGGTATTTTGATTCGGAGTTTATAGAAAAGACAAAACAGCGCTTTTTCCAGCGCTATCCTAAGGGAAAAAAGGTGATTCTCTATGCCCCGACCTTCCGAAAAGAGAGAATCAATGCGGAAAGTCCGGTGGAGCTGGATTATGAGCTGCTTTACCGGGAGCTGGGAACGGAGTATCTCTTTATTGAGAAACGCCATCCTTTTGTTCGCTCTTCCTTAGTCCCACCAAAGGGGTTGGAGGACTTTGTATTTTGTGAGGAAGAATTCTCTGTAGAAGAGCTTCTTTGCGTCGCCGATCTGTTGATCACCGATTATTCCTCTGTCATGTTCGACTATTCTCTTTTTGAACGTCCGATTTTGTTCTTTGCCTATGATCTGAATCAGTATTATGATGAAAGAGGATTTTATTACAACTACAAAGAGTTTGTTCCGGGCAGAATCGTAAGCACTACCAAAGAGGCTGCAGAAGAAATACATCAGCTGCAGGAGAATGAGACCATAAGACAAGAAGCTATCGAAAAAGTAAAAAAATTCCGTCAGAGTTTTATGGCATCCTGTGATGGAAACGCAACAAAAAGAATTATTAGTGAGATGACAAAGGGGTAAATGATGGGTCGTTCCAGTATAAAGACAAAAATCAGAAATGGGTTAAAAGAGGCGTCAAAATCTCTTTTGTTCCCTCTGCTGTTCCGGGTTTACTGCCTTCGCTATCCTAAAGTGGATTCAAAAAAAATCGTATTTGCAGATGCGCATCATGAGAGCCTTCCGGAAGAGATGAAGCCACTCTATAAAATGCTAAAGCAGAGGGGATATCCGGTCATAACCTTGATCCACGATTTTAAGACCATCAGTTTTTTCGAAAGCCTTCGTGAGATTTCCCGGTTTATGCGCCACTATGCGACGGCGGAAACCGTAATCCTGTGTGATTATTATCTGCCGGCGATTTCAGTGAAAAAACGAAAGGCGACCCGGGTCGTACAGCTTTGGCATGCCTGTGGGGCATTCAAAAAATTCGGGTATGATGCAGAGGATGATCTGGGATGGATGAAAAACCAGAATATGTTCAAGAATTTTGATCTCGTAGCAGTCAGTTCAAAAGCCTGTGAGAAAATTTATGCGGAAGCCTTTCATATCCCTCGGGAACGGGTGAAGGCTTTAGGAGTTGCCAGGACAGATCGTTATTTTCAGGAGGATTTCATTGAAACCTGTAAAACACAGTTCTATGAACAATATCCAGAGGCAAAAGGAAAAAAGATTCTCTTGTGGGCGCCGACATTTCGAAAAAGTGCCACGGAAGCAGGGGTGATTGGTCTTTCAGAAATTTTATGGCTGAAGGAACAGCTTTCTAAGGAGTGGATCGTTCTGATCAAACTGCATCCCCACTCGGAGAAGCAGAAAAAGATTTCCAACTGTGAAATCAAAACGGAACAGCTCTATCCGGTGATCGATCTTTTGGTGACAGACTATTCTTCTGTAATTTTTGACTTTGCCCTGACGGGAAAGCCGATGCTGTTTTATCTGCCGGATCTTTCACAGTACCAAAATGAGAGAGGATTTTATCTATCCCTGGACGAGCTTCCGGGAAAGCAGATCCAAAAAAAGGAAGAATTGCTCCGATGTATCAAGGCACAGGATTACCAGATCGGGGAACAGCGTTATCAGGCGTTCGTCAGGAAATACTTAGAGCAGTGTGACGGTCATGCGACAGAGCGGATCTTACAGGAAATCCTATAGGAAACGCGATGGCAGGAGAGTGGTAAAACACAATGAGAAATAGAGGAAAGCAGGAAGAAATAAAATGAAGATATCAGTTATTATATCAGCATATAATTCAGAAAAATATCTGGAGGAATGCTTAAATAGCGTATTGAACCAGACCATGGAGGATTATGAGGTCATTGTCGTAAATGATGGCTCCACCGATGGGACGCAGGAAATCCTGAATCGATATCAGGAGATGTATTCTCATCTTATGGCTTTTGAAAAAGAAAATGGCGGTCCGTCCTCCGCACGGAATCTGGGAATGGAAAAGGCATCGGGAGAGTATCTTTATTTTATGGATTCCGATGATATCTTAGAGCATGATGCTTTGGAAGCGATGTATGACAGGGCAGAGGAGGAAAAGGCAGATCTGGTGGTCGCCAGTTATGATATTTTTGATGAAGACCGTACTTATAAGATTTATAATTTAAATGAGATATTAGATGAAGATTCAATTCAAAAATATGAGCTGAAGTTGTTATGGACGTTCTCTCTTTGGAATAAGCTGTTCAAAAAAGAAACGATTGACCAGCATCAGTTTACCTTTCCACCGATTTCCTATTCGGAGGATGGGGTCTTTACTATGAGGTTCGTCTACTGCGCGGAAAAAATTACCGGTTTGAACAAAGTCATCTATCATTATCGCCGTATGACCAACGGGGATGCAATCACTTCCACGATTTCCTCAGGAAAGATACGGGATTACATCCAGGCACATGACTGGATTTTAGAAAGCGCGGAAGAAAGCGTTCTGACAGACTTCCCGGCTTATCATTCCATGCAGGAGGCAGAGGAAAATATCGAAGGAGTAAAGGAATATATTTTTGAAATCCTAAAAAAAGAAATCCGTATCCTGCTGGATCAGTTCTATGTGAAATTTTGGGATCTGGACGAGGAATGTCTGTCTCTTCTGGTTGAGGAAATCAAATTCAGGATGTCTCAGTTAGATCTTCCGGAAATCATGAAATTTGTCAATGACTATCCGGATATCTCCTGTCTGAATCTGGCGGATACTCATGAAAAAGCAATGGAAAAAATGTATTTTGCCGTTTCTCTCTATGGAGGAGCAGGGGAGACAGAGGAGGAGTTTCTCCGCTGCCTGCAAAGCCTGCAAAAGCAGAATATGATTCCTGTCGGCATCTATCTGCCGGAGCAGAAGAAGGAGCTGATTAAGAGGGAGGAGATGCTTTCAGATAACCTGATCTTTGTCGAGGCAGAAACGGAAGAGGAGCTGTTCACCAAGACACTGGATCGTACACCGGCCAGTTATATCCTCTTTGCTTCCCCACAATTTACCTACGTGAAAAATGTGATGAAATTTGTCTATAAAAAGCTGATTTTATCCAGAACGGATATTTACATGGAACAGGTATATCATGGAAATTACGGGGATCTCCAGCCGGTGTTCTATCATGAACTGATCTATCACAGCTATCGCTACAATAAAGAGGATACGGATATCGTATATTTTGACAGCCTGTTGGAGAATAAATTCTTTTCCGTAGAATTTGTAAGGCGTAATAGAATGGCCTCCATACCGATCCGGGAGCAGGTAGACCATCTGCTGCACAAAGGATATTATCAGTTGGCGAGCGATCAAATGATTGTTTATGAGGAGCAAGAGGAGAACTTTTTGAATCATTTGACCAATCAAAAAAGCCGGGATCTGATTCTTTCCTACATGGAGGAAAAAGAAAAACTTTCTCTTAAGGACAGTATCAATGAGCCGGTCGAGGTTCTGGCAAAGCTTCAGCTCTGGAATGGAGAAAAGGTATCGGACAAGATCATCCGCCGGGCAATCAGTCACTGTAAACATATGGTCTTAGAGGACCGGACGGTATTTATCACCCCACGCTCGGATGGAAAATTAGAAGGAAGTATGAAGGAAATCTATCTTCTGATTCAGGGAAAGAAAGTAATCTGTGCCAAAAAGCTTCCTCATTCCACCGTTACCGCCGTCAAATTTTTGTATTATGTCATGACGAGCCGGGTCATTATTACGGACGACTATCTAAAATATCTAAGATATTTTGAACTCCGCCCGGAGCAGAGAGTGGTTCAGCTCTGGCATGCCTGCGGCGCATTCAAAAAATTTGGACAGAGAGGGACAGCACTGGATCTTCCGACAGACCGGGCGACCCACATCCAGTATAATATGATCTGCGTTTCCTCGGAGGAGATCCGGAGTCTCTATGCGGATGCCTTTGATACGGATATCAGAAAGGTTCATGCCTTGGGTATGCCAAGGACGGACAGCTTTTTTGATCAAAAATATATTGAGTCCAGACGTGAGAAAGTCTATCAAAAATATGCAGATCTGAAAGGAAAAGAGGTGCTATTGTATGCACCGACCTTCCGGGATAACACGGGAGACCGTACTATCTTTGAACCAGAGCTTTCTTTTGAACAGCTCTCAAAGGAGCTGTTGCCGAATCAGGTCTTTGTGATTTGTCCGCATCCGCTGATGAAAAACGCGATTGTTCCGCAAAGCTATGACAATATCAAGGTGATTCGGGATTTCTCCACGAATGATATTATGCTGGTATCGGATCTTTTGATTACCGATTATTCTTCTGTGATTTTTGAATACGCACTCTTAAATAAGCCAATCATCTTCTTCTGCTATGATCTGATCTACTATGACAGAGGGTTCTATCTGCGGTATCCGGAGGATCTTCCGGGAGAGGTCTATCAGACGCAGGAAGAGCTGTTTGATTATTTAAAGGATACGAAACGCCATGTGATTTCAGAAAAGTATCAGCGGTTCGTGAAAAAATATATGGGTGCCTGTGATGGAAAGAGCAGCAGCCGGATCGCAGGAATCATCAATGAATATTTGAAAAAAAGGGAAAAGGAAAAGTGAGATGAAAAAAGAGGAAGAACAGACGGTTGCTTTTTTGAGCAGCAGTGGAAGAGGATTGAGTGAGGATCTAAAGCTGGTAAAAAATGCGCTGGAATCATGTGAACAGATGAAATTCCGGTATTTTTTCCGAAACACTACCATAGGGAAGGGGACGGCGAAGCGCTCTGTCGCAACAGCAAAAAAGCAGTTCTGTAAGGTGGAGCAGCATTATATCAGCATTGATGCCTCCGTTCCCAGGAACCTGGAGGGAAAAGAGGACTATCAGCGGATTCTTTTGCTGACACCGTATGATTATATTTTTAAGACGGAGGAAATCTCAGCCAAAGAAAAAGGAAAGTTTCAGGGATATACCCACATTATCTGCGGCTCCCCCTTTGTCCAAAAGAATCTGGAAAAGAATTATCATGTCGATGGAATCAAACTGATTGGAGACTGCAGTCTTCCTTCAGCGCTCCGTATGGAGGAAAGGGAGCAAAGAGAAAGGATTCGGGAAAAAATCGAATTCTTCTTTCCGGCCTCTAAAGGGAAGAAAATCATCAGTCTTTTGATTATGGGAACGATTCCTGTGGAAGAAGAGGCAGATGAGGAAAATGAGGAAGAGACGGGATATCCTTTTTATCCGTTTTTTGCGAATCTGCCGGAGGAATATTTTATCCTGGTCAATAATGCGGTGGTCTTAGAAGGGCTGAACAGCAGCTTTTTAGACCGGGTCGGTTATGTAAAGAACATGATGCCGGCTTCTGATTTACTCTATGCTACAGATGTTTTATGTACGGACAGTGGACAGCTGGGGACGACCTTTTTAAATCATAAGGATGGAGAGCTGTTCGTATTTTCCATGATAAAAAATTCCTTTTCGAAATATATCCAGAAGGAATATCCGTCGATGGCCGTTTCTGACGCGGAAGAGCTGGTCAGGCTGATTTCGCTTCCTAAGGAGTATAAAGCAGAGCTGAATCGGCTGCGGCAGGAATTTTGTTATCCGAAGACAGGAAATGTTTATCAGATTGTAAAAGAAATCCTGGCTGATGCTTGACACCAAATATTCGTTATGCTATATTGAAAAAGTATATTATTTTGGAGGTTTTTATGGATTTAAGAACATGTACGGCAGAAAAATTGGCTGGTCTGTTGCCAAAATGGAAAGCATGGATTTGGTATACCGTTCTTTTTTTTATCATAGGAACAGTCATCTTTTTTCCGTTTGTCTTATATCAGAAAACACTATTGTGGGAAAGTGATGGATTTCTTCAATGGTATTCCATATTAGCAAAATTAAAAAGTGTTGTCACAGATTTCTTCTGTGGAAAGGGCTTTTCATTCTGGAGTTGGGATACAGGGCTTGGTTCTGACTTGATTGGAAACTATGCGCAGGTTTTGTTCGATCCATTTTGTTATATTGCGGTACTGTTTCCTTATGCAAAGTTAGATATCGCATACTCCGTAATTGTTGTGATAAAGCTGTATTTTGCAGGTCTTTCTATGCTGGGATTTCTGCGATATCATAGAAAAAGTCTTCTCATATCGGTGCTGTCTGCTGCAGGATATGCATTTAGCGCATGGTCGCTCGTTGCTCTTCGCCATGTGTTTTTTTTGACTGCATTAATCTTTTTTCCACTCATTGTCTTGGGGGTTGACCGGGTCGATGATAAAAAGTCTCCTACATTGTTGATTACCAGTGTGATGATGTCTGTGCTCTCCAGTCTGTATTTTTCCTACATGACGGCAATAGCTATTGCGGCATATGTGATGATAAAATATTTCTTGGAACAAAAAGAAAAGAGCGTTTCAGGTTTTTTACTGAGATTGGGGAAATATATTCTTTATGCAGTTGTCGGCGGCGTTGTTTTGGCGGCACCGGTGATGCTTACATCATTGTATACACTGCGTAATGCAAGCACTGGAACAGGCGTGAATATTCGGATCTTGCCATCCTTGAAAGCATTGCTTCGGTTTATTCCTTCTTTTGCAGCAGGTTATGACATGAATTCGAATTATTCTGTTTTGGGGCTGAATATGCTGGCTGTGATCATGATTCCGGCGATGGTATTGCTTGTAAAGAAAAAAATCACTTCTATTGTTATGTTCTTCATTTTTTCTTTTTGTGCATTGTTGCCACTGGCAGAAAGTATTATGAATGGATTTAGTTACGCATCTGGAAGATGGTGCTATGTACTTTGCTTTTTTTACATTTATGCAGCGGCAGATGCAATGGAGGATCCGGTAGTGTTTACGCCGAAATATAAAAAGGGGGCGGTGGCGTGGATCTGCATCATTGTTACTTGCACCTTGACGGCAAATATTTTCTGGAATGCGATATCCGCTTTAGACACTTTGGTGATTGTTATAAATATCTGTTTTGGAGTGGGGTTACTATATTTTGTGTTTCAGGATGAGAAGCGCATTGCTTATAGAAAACTGGGGATTGCAGCAGTTACCGTTCTGAGTATTATTGTGATTCCAATCTGCAGCAACAGTCCAAATATGTTGAATGGCATGAGTATTTTCATGTCACCTGGGAAAACTTATGAGATATACAGTAAAACATCGTTTAAAAAAGCAGCGGAATGGAAAGGCGACGATTTTTACCGATTCGATACAGTGGATTATCCGGATGACAAAGGGAATACCATGAAAGCAGCGCATACGGTCTTAAACACCAGTATTTTTTATCAGGTGCCGACAGTTGCGGAGTATTTGTCCACTGTGGACAAATACTGGCTTGAATATAATCATTTGCTGTTGAATAGTGCAGGGGAATTTCGGCGGGTTTGCACATATTCGAATGATAATCGGACACGCATGGATTTTTTGTTTGGAGTGAAATATTTTTTTGGGAAAGATAAAGGACAGACCCGATATGCGGGATATGGATTTAAAAAAATAGCAGCGGACGATGATTTCCGAATATTAGAGTCACAATATAATGCCGGTCTGGGATATGTTTATAATAAAGTAATGCCAAAGAGCGAATTCATAAAATATGATCCGGAAGAAAGAGAACAGCTGCTGATGCAGTGTGTGGAAATGGAAGACGATGAAATAGATTTAGATCATCTTCCTGTCACGGAATTGACAGAGCCGGAGTTAGAGAATCAAAAGGTTGATGCTGTTTTGTGTACGGCAGATGGGACAGCTGTCGAAGGCGGAAGTTTTACGGTGTTCAAGAAATGGACAGATTTACAGATAAAAACAGACCAGGAGATACGTAACAGTGAGCTGTATGTTGTGTTCAATGGATTGAAAAAGAAACCTGTTTCTGTAAAAACGATGTGGGAATGGAAAAATCGTGATGAAAAAGAAGCGAATCCTGAATTCAAAGAAGACATTTTTGAAAAGAAAAAATATTTTTCATCATATTTATCCTATACGCCGTATGAAAATTTTTCGGTTTATTTGACCGCAGATGGAAAAGATAGAAAAAAACGGATGGTAAATTTTGCGGGGGACAAACAGGGAATTCGGGATCGTCAGGATTATATTATCAATCTGGGATATTTTAAATCATTTCATGGGAATATTGACTGCCAGTTTGAAGATATTGGGGAATACACCTATGACAGCATCGAGGTTATCGCAATGCCAATCAAGAGCTACAAAAAATACGCAAAAAATCTGTCCGGAAAACGCTTGAAAATCAAGGAGAACTGTGGAGATGATTTAAAGGGAGTCGTAAAATCGGATCAAGGCGGCATTTTATACCTTAGCATCCTCTATAATAAGGGATGGAAGATTTATATTGACGGGAAAAAGGCAGATAAGGTGTATCGAGTGAATACTGCATTTACCGGAGTTGCGATTTCACCGGGAAAACATACAGTTCAATTGCACTACAGGCCTCTGGGATATCCTTATGCGTTTTTTTCTTTTGCGGCAGGTGTTTTGATGACAGTTGCATTTGAACTCTATTTCAGGAAGAAAAAACAGGAGAATAAGTAACATGAAAAAGGTTTCTATCGTAATCGGATTATATAATTCCGAGAAAACGATTAAGGATGTTATAAGGGAAATTGACTTGGCATTTTCAGAACAGAAAAGATATGAATATGAAATGATTCTTGTGGATGACTATAGTCCGGATGGGGTCTATGAGCTGGTAAAAAAAGAGGCAAGAAAAGATAAACGGATTCATGTGATTCATTTGGCACGGAATGTCGGTCAGACCAATGCGGTAATGGAAGGCTACAGGTATGCGCAGGGAGACTATGTTGTGGAGATGGACGATGATATGCAGATGCCTGCCGCGGGGATTCTGCAAATGATTTCATTGCTCGAGGAAGGCAATTACGATGTTGTTTTCGCAAGATACCCGGAACAAAAAGAGAGTGCGTTTCGCAGATTTGGTAGTATAGTAAATAACAAAATGACAGAAATCATGTTAGGAAAGCCAAAAAATATTCGGATTAACAGTTTTTTTGTGATGAGAAAGTTCGTAAAAGATGAGATGATCCGGTATGTCAATAACTATCCGTATCTCTATGGGATTATTTTTGCAATTACGAAGAATGTTGCGAACATTGATGTGGAACATCGGCCAAGGACGAATGGAAAATCCAATTATACATTTAAAAAGCTATTGGGATTGTGGCTGAATGGATTTTTGAATTTTTCCGTGCAGCCGCTCCGCATTGCGATGAGGATAGGAGGAATCATTACGGTGGTGAGTTTCATTATTGCAATCATCCTGGTGATTCAAAGGATTTTCGGAAGCACGCAGTCTATTGGATGGACATCAACGATAGTCACGATTATTTTTTTCGCAGGTGTCCAGCTTTTGGGAATTGGTGTGCTAGGAGAATATATTGGAAGATTATATCTGTCAAACAGCGGACTGCCTCGCTCTCCGGTCAGGGAAGTAATCAACTGCGGGGGAGAGAAAGAGCTTTGTGAAGATGAGAAGAAGGCAGAAGAAAAGGAGTAATTGCGATGGATGATATTCTGGTAACACGATCTTCCATGCCGGAGCTGGAAGAATATATTGAGGAGATACGTCCCATTTGGGAGTCGCATTGGCTCACCAACATGGGAAAAAAGCATGAAGAATTATCAGAACAGCTCAAGCAGTTTCTGGGAGTGTCACAGATCTCACTGTTTTCAAATGGACACATGGCACTGGAACTTTGTCTGCAGGCATTGAACCTGCAAAAGGGTGAAGTGATTACGACACCGTTCACATTTGCATCTACAACGCACGCAATTGTAAGGAATAATTTAAAACCGGTTTTTTGCGATATTCGTGAAGATGATTATACCATGGATGCAGATAAGATTGAAGCACTGGTCACAGATCGGACGGAGGCAATTCTTCCGGTGCATGTATATGGAAACTTGTGTGATGTGGAAAAAATAGAGAAAATAGCCCGAAAATATGGGTTAAAGGTCATTTATGATGCAGCGCATGCATTTGGCGAAAGGTATCGTGGGATTGGTGTTGGATGCTTTGGAGATGCGTCTATGTTCAGTTTCCATGCAACGAAGGTATATAACACGATTGAGGGTGGATGTATCTGCTTTGAAGATGAATCCCTTGGAAAGAAACTGGCAAGGCTGAAGAATTTTGGCATTCGCGATGCAGAAAGCGTGGACGGTATCGGTGCAAATGCGAAAATGAATGAATTCCAAGCAGCAATGGGAATTTGCAATCTGCGCCATATTGATCAGGAAATTGAAAAGCGGAAAAAAGTCGTTGAACGTTATAGGAAGAACTTGGAGGGCGTTTCCGGAATCCGCCTAAATTCCATAAGGGATGATGTGGATTCTAATTACGCATATTTTCCGGTCTTGTTTGATGAAGAAAAATTCGGTGCTACAAGAAATGAAGTGTGTGATTACCTGAAATCGAATCATATTCTTACCAGGAAATATTTTTATCCGCTTACAAATACATTTGAATGTTACAGGACACAGTACAGTGCGGATGATACACCGATTGCACTGAAGGTGTCGAAACGGATTCTGACGTTGCCGCTTTATGCGGATTTGGAGCTTTCGGATGTGGATAGGATTTGTGATTTGATTATGGAAGTGGGAAGGGAGTAGTGGATGAATAGTTTTTATTCTTATGAAGAATTGAAACAAATCGGCTTTGCTTATCTGGGAGGCGAACAGATTTTACTTAGTAGAAAAGCAAGCATATATAGTGCGGATAAAATATCCATTGGAAACAATACGCGCATTGATGATTTCTGTATATTGAGCGGAAGGATTACGATTGGCAGTCACGTCCATATTGCGGCACAGACAAGCCTTTTCGGAGGAAATGCAGGTATCACGATAGAAGATTTTTCCTGTATTTCTTCAAGAGGCGCAGTATATGCACTCAGTGATGATTATTCTGGAAAGGCGATGACTAATCCTACTGTGCCGGCGAAATACCGCCTTGTTACGGAGAAGGCAGTGACGGTTGGCAGGCATGCGTTGATTGGAACCGGATGTACGATTCTTCCGGGAATTACTATTGGAGAGGGTGCTTCTGTTGGGGCAATGTCATTGATAAATTGTGACCTTAAGCCTTGGAAGATGTATGCGGGCATTCCTTGCCATGAGATTAAGGATCGCGAGAGAATGCCTTTGGAATACGAGAAATATGTTTAAACCTGTTGATGCAGCTCCTAAGGAGATTCCCAAGTCTGGAGGAAAAGAAATGGATTGGAAATTTAAGCTGTCCGAGGTTCAGATTCAGCTGAACCAGAGACATTTTATCATAGGTATCACAGCAGAGGGACCGTATAACCGTAAGGTTCGTTCCCCGAAAATCGTGGCAGTGGTCAAAAGAGAAGGAGATGAGAGACGGTTCCAGATTCTTACGAGCTCTTATTTCCCTTTGGAGGATATGAAGACCTGTGTGGTCTATGCGGAATATCCGGTCAATGTGGATGCACTGTTCTTATCGGATCGTGACTGCGACTATGAGATCAGTTTCGATTATATTTACGGAGAAGATACGTTCCGGGGGATTTCCTTTGAGAGTGTTCCCAATGCGAACTATTTGGAAGAGCAGGGCGTGTCCTTTCGAAAATCGGATGGAAAGCTCGTGATTCATCCCAATCATGGGAAGGCTGGCGGACTTCTGCGGTTCTGGCATAAGCTCCAGATTGTGCTGGGAGGAATTTATCAGTTTTTGACGTATGTCATTGCATTATTCCTGCTCCCGTGGTATATTATAGACGCGATTGCCTCGATTCTGCTCGGCATAAGCAATACCTTTGACCGAAATGTCGGAAGTGTTCCACGGCGTTTTTTGACACATATCAGCTGGCGGTATTCGCGCGTATGTAAGTATAACGTCGGGATCACCGGCTTCAAGCTGGGATTTATGAAGTTTTTTTATGGCATCAGCCACATTTTTCCGGTAAAAAAGAACCGGATTTTATTCTTATCCAGCCGCAGAGATGATCTGTCCGGGAATTTTTCCTTCCTGTATGATATTTTAAAGGAAGATGACAAGCTGGACATGAAAATGGTCTTAGAGCCAAAGGAGATTAAGGAGATGCCGTTTTTTAAGCTGGCTGTGCTGGGGCATCAGATCGCGGTCTCCAGAATTATTCTGATTGATGATTTTACTCCGCTCCTATCCAAAATCGTGTTCCGGAAGGAAACGAGGCTGATTCAGGTATGGCATGCCTGCGGAGCGTTCAAGACCTTTGGATTTTCCCGTACCGGAAAGCGTGGGGGTCCTCGTCAGACCAGCTTAGATCACAGAAATTACAGTTATGCCTTAGTCAGCTCCAGGGAGATCCGGCCGTTCTATGCCGAGGGCTTTGGTATATCGACAGACAAGGTCGTGGCGACCGGAATGCCGAGAACCGACGTGTTCTTTGATGAGGAATACCGGACAAGGATTACCAAGGAGCTGCATGAGACCTATCCGCAGACGGTGGGAAAAAAGGTCGTTCTGTTTGCGCCGACGTTCCGGGGAAATGGAAAGCTTTCCGCTAACTATCCAAGGGAAGCCTTCGATCCGGTCCGGTTCATTCAGTCAGTGCCAGAGGATTATATGCTGATCATCAAGCATCATCCGTTTGTGGAAATGGAGTATGAAATTCCGGACAAATATCAGGATCGGATCTTAGATCTTTCCATGGAGTCAGAGATCAACGATCTGCTGTTCATTACGGATGTCCTGATCACAGATTACTCCTCCGTGGTATTTGAGGCAGCTCTGCTTCGGATTCCGATGCTGATGTACGCGTTCGATCTAAGACAATATATCGCGAGCCGGGATTTTTACTATGATTATGAATTTTTTGTTCCGGGAAAGATTGTAGAAACCTTTAAAGGACTGGTCGCTGCCTTAAAGGCACAGGATTTTGAACAGGAAAAGCTGGAGCAGTTCCGTACCCGGTTTTTCGATGATTTTGATGGAAAATCCTCTCAGAGGGTTGTAGATATGATTTATCGTGTAATGGAGAATGGGAGTATTTAACGATGGGTATTATAAAGCATATGCTGGTCTATCTGGTGATTATGTTTGCTCTGTTCTTTCTTTTGGAGAAAAAGAAAGAGCTGGCAGGACATTTGGGAGAGCGCTTTGATGCGCTGAGCCGCAGGACGATGTTCTTGCTTTTTGCAGTCACGGCGTTTTTGATCGATGGAATCCTGATTTTTTATAAGCAGTATCCCATCAGTGCGGATGAGGTCTGCTCCTTATCCGGACCGGCTTTCTTTGCCGGATATGACTGGAGTTCCTTCATGTCGCTGCATAAGTTTTATAATTTCGGATATACCATGCTCTATACGCCGTTATTTGTTCTGATCAAGGGGCATCCCATCCTTCTGTACCGCAGTATGCTGTTCGGAAATGTGATTCTTCATGCGCTGATGATGATGCTGGTATTTTATCTTTTGACCAGATTTTTTGAATGGAATAATACAAAGGCATTCTTTATCACTCTGGCGGTGACCTGTGCGGCAACGGTGCTGCAGTTCAATACCTATGTCTATAATGAAACGCCGTTATCACTCATCAATTGGATCGTGATTGCGCTATTGTTTAGCCTTGTCACGCAGGGGGACAAAAAAAGAATCCTTTTATCTGCCCTGTTGGGGCTGGTATCCGGATATGCCTATATTATTCATAGTCGCTGCCTTTTGATCTATGCCGGTATTTTAGCGGTTTTTGTGATGTACCGTATCGTCTACAAACGATGGATCTTTCAGCCGATGGCTTTTGCCGTTCCTTTGGCAGGAATCGTGGTCGTAGGAAGACTGGCGGTGGATTATCTCCAGACACATCTGTATCTTAAGGATCTGAATGTGGATATGACAAACTCCGTAGAGTCCCAGTTAGACCGGGTCTCCTTGTTCCAGATGCTGATCAGCAAGGACGGCATCATTCTTTCTGTCAAGCATTTTTTGTCACTGGCAGGCGCAATGACGGTAGAGACCGGAGGATTGGTGCTTATAGGTACCGTGGTTTCTCTATATGCAATCGTGAAATACTGGCAGGATTTTCATGACGGCGAAAAAGGAAGCTATCTGTTTCTTTTGACGCTGTTCTCCTATGTCAGTCTGTGGGGAATGGTCGTATGTATCGCCCTGGCGGGAGTGGATAATCAGCTGCCGCGGTTCTGGCTGTATTGCCGGTATTTTTCTCCATTTTTGGGACCATATCTTTTGATGTCAATTTGTATGTTATATAAAAATAAAGATATGAAGGAACGGTGGCTCTGGTTTTTTGTATTATTGCTGGACGCCATTGTCGGTGTAATCTTTATCCGCTATACCTGGCCAGCGATGAAGGGTACGAGCACTCATGAGGCGGTCACCTTATATCTGTTCCAGAATTTTGTCCCGATGTTCCGTGGGAAATTCAGCAGGGGCACATTCCTTATGATGACGATTGTGATTTTAGCGGGAACTGTGCTGGCACTTTTGATGTATCATAAGCGGTATATTCTGCAGATGTGCGTTGTATTTTTAGGCTTCTCCATGATCTTGTTTTTCAACATTGAGCGTTTCCGGGAAATTGAATCTTCGGCAAAGCGGGTCAATATGAGCAATGCTGCGGTAGAGCTATTAAAAGAGAGACCGGAGCTCTTAAAGGGAGCAGAGATCTATTATTATGGGAAAGGGACCTATTCCAAATCCATGGTATTTTCTTTTTACGATCAGACCCTGTATTGCATGGATGTAAATAAAAAATTTGAAGGCGGAGAAGGAAAGGTTTATTTTACGTATATTCCGGAGATTTATCAGGAGGATGGAATGAACATTTTCCAGCTGGATGAAAATGAATATTTGGTGACAGAGGATGAAGAAATCGCAGCCGCTCTGGAGGGGATCTATCAGAGATGGTCTGCATCGAAATAACCGGAAAGGAGTCCTATGAGCGAAGAAAAAAAACAAGGGGGAAAGGGGTTAAAATCCATCGTAAAAAAGGCAGGAAAAGTCATTTTCATCTTATCCATTGTATTTATTGTCTATGCCATCTGGAAGCTGGGCTTTGATGTACATTCCATTACTAACTGGCCGCTGTTTCTTTTGGTGACGCTGATCGGAGTCCTGGTGAAGAGCTTTACTGTATTTGTATCTGGTTCCGCATGGGTGGGGTGGCTTCAGTTTTTTGCTAAAAAGCCAATCGATAAGATCGAAGCAATCTGTGTCTATACCAAGGCAAATATCGGGAAATATCTTCCGGGAAATGTCATGCACTATGTAGAGCGGAATCTGTTCGCGACCAATCTGGGAATCAGCCAGAAAAAATTGGCAGTCAGCACGATTTTAGAAATCATCGGATCGGTGAGCGTGGCCATGATTCTTTCCGCCCTGGTTTCCTTGAACCAGCTATTGAATGCGCTGCATGAGATTTTTGGAGATTCTTATCTGACCATTATCCTGGCAGCTTTTTTTGCAGGGCTTTTTGTTTTGGTCGTACTGATTTTTGTTTTGAGAAAAAAAATCGGGGCTGTGTTGAAAGAATATACGCCGGCAGAATTTATCAAGACCTTTTTATTCTCCCTGGTCAAGTATTCTATTACCCTTGTGAGTCTTGGACTGATCATGGTCGCTTTATATGCCTATTCCGGGGGAAAACTCAGCTGGGAAAATGGGTCCCTGATTGTTTCGGGCTATATTATTGCCTGGGTTCTGGGATTTATCATTCCTGGAGCCTCCGGGGGAATCGGAGTACGGGAGCTGGTCGTTACCCTTTTGCTGGGCAGTGTCATGGGAAAAGAAACGGTATTGACACTGTCTGTCATTCATCGGTTGATTACCGTTGTAGGTGATTTTTTGGTCTATCTGGTTCGGATTCCGATTCAGAATAAGCATCAGGCGAAACAGAACTGACAGCCGCTATCCCGTAAGGTATTTTCAAGCGTATTTTAAGTCTGAACTGTTGCACTGATATAGGAAGGAGAGAAAAATATGAAGGATCCGGTGATTGCAATTACCGCAGCCAGTTATAGTGGAAATAAAGGAGCGGCAGCAATGCTGCAAAGCTCGATCAAACAATTAAAAGAAAAATATCCGAAACTTCGTGTGAATTTGATGTCGGTCTACCCATCAGAGGATAAAAAGCAGCTGCCATATGATTTCGTGAAGATCATTTCGACCAAGCCGGAACAGTTGGTATTTCTTGCCTTTCCGCTGGCGATTCTGCATAAGATCTGTCCGCCGCTTCGGGGACTGATCGGAAAAAACCGGATTATCAAAGCGTATAAGAAAACGGATCTGGTCGTAGATGAGGCAGGAATTGCTTTTGTTGACAGTCGTGGTTTCGTCATGAATACCTACGCCTTTATCTGTGCGGCCGTGCCTCTGCTGGTAGGAACGCCGGTCGTAAAATATTCCCAGGCGCTCGGCACATTTAAGAATCCTTATAACCGTTTTCTGGCAAAATGGATTCTGCCAAAGCTCAAGCTGATCTGCGCCAGAGGAAAGATCACATATGAAAATCTAAAGAAAATCGGAATTACGAAAAATGTAAAGCTCTGTGCAGACGGTGCATTTACCATGCCGGATGAAGAAAGATGGACTGCAGCAGTAAATGAGCGCTGTGAAAAGGACGAGTTCTATCAAAATAATGTCGTAGGTCTTTCTGTCAGCTCTGTTGTGCAAAAGAAATGCGAAGCGATGGGAATCGATTACAAAAAAAGCATGGTGGATTTTATTGAATATCTGAATGGAAGAGGCTATGGGGTTCTTTTGATTGCCAATGCAGCGAGGATCCGCAGTCAGAAGCCAAGAAATAACGATCTGATGATCGGCGATGCGATCTATGAGGAAATATCAGATAAAAATCTGGTGCGCTGGTATCATGAGGAGATGACAGCAGAGGAAATCCGGGAATTTATTTCTCACTGCCGCTATCTTGTCGCTTCCCGTTTTCATGCGATGGTGGGAAGTCTTCAAAAGAAGGTGCCGGTGCTTTTGATTGGCTGGAGCCACAAATATCAGGAAGTCATGGATATGTTCGAGCTGGGAGATTACGCCGTAGATTTTTCAGGATTGTCTCTGGATACCCTGGTCGTTGGATTTGAGCATTTGGAGCAGGATGAGGAAGAGGTACGGAGAAAGCTGGCTAAAAATTATGAAAAGGTAAGGAAGAGCTCCTATCGAAATGTGGAGTATATCAGTAATGTGATCGATGAGTTATAGTAAACGAATAAATTCGTTTCCTATATATGATTCAGCGGTCAAAAGTCATTCTCCACCGTAAGCTTGCTTAACGGTGGAGGATGACTTTTGACCGTCCACGATACGAGTAAGAAGTGAGGCGAAGCACGGAACAATCCGTTGAATCACTTTTGACGGGCAAACCATATTTATCGTAAGCGCATTTAAAAAATGCACTTACGATAAATGCTCCGCAAGGATGCACACGGATTCGCATAGGAAATATGCGGCTTTGCCGCGCGAATCCGGCGCAGCAAACGAATCAAAGT
>CADBUD010000125.1 GCA_902797785.1 uncultured Lachnospiraceae bacterium | reverse complement strand
GTTACTATTCACAGTCAATTTGATAAATAAAAGAGGTTCGTCGTGCTTGCACGTAAGGAGCTCTTTTATTTATCAAATTTTCCTGCTGTGAAGCAGGAACTCCTCCCAATATGAGGATTTCAGGCGCGAATGCGCCGGGAGAGCTGCGAAGCAGCGGGAAATCCGAATGCCGGGAGGGGGGACTGTGAATAGTAATTTTGATTGATCAATCAACACCAAATTCTAGTGGATTTTTTTGAAAATGTCAATACGATCTGCGTGAATGGTATTTTTTTTGCGTGAATGGTAACCTTGATCGAGCAATCCCGCATGTTTTTTTCGGTATTTTCTTGACAGTTTTTTATAAGAATGTTACTATGATTCCGTTGTTGAAAGAAATGGGAAAAGAGAAAGATAGAACTAGGAGGATCAAATGAAAGGTATCGTATTAGCAGGAGGTTCCGGAACCAGATTATATCCATTGACCAAGGCAGTATCCAAACAGATCATGCCAGTATATGACAAACCGATGATCTATTATCCGGTATCCATTTTGATGTTGGCCGGGATTCGTGAGATTTTGATTATCTCTACGCCGAGGGATCTGCCGGTATTTGAGGAGCTGTTCGGGACAGGAGAGCAGTTGGGACTTCAGATTTCATACGCTGTACAAAAAGAGCCAAGAGGACTGGCAGAAGCATTTCTTATTGGAGAGGAATTTATTGGAAAAGATTCTGTTTCCCTGATTTTGGGGGATAATATCTTTTATGGGCAGAGTTTTTCCAAAGTCTTGAAGGAGGTCGTTCAAAGAGAACAGGGAGCAACGATCTTTGGCTACTATGTAAGAGATCCAAGAGAATATGGAGTGGTCGAATTTGATGAGAACGGAATCGCTTTGTCGATTGAAGAAAAACCGGAGCATCCAAAGTCGAACTATGCGGTTCCGGGACTTTATTTCTATGATAATGATGTTATCGAAATCGCCAAAAATGTCAAGCCATCGGCTAGAGGTGAATTAGAGATCACCAGTGTGAATAATGAATATCTGCGCAGGGGAACTCTTCATGTAGAGACCTTAGGACGCGGATTTGCCTGGCTGGATACAGGAAATCATGACTCATTGCTGGATGCGGCGGACTTTGTGGCGGCCTTCCAAAAGAGACAGGGGATGTACATTTCCTGCATCGAAGAGATCGCCTATCGGAGAGGCTTTATTACGAAGGAACAGCTGGTCGATCTGGCAAAGCCATTGCTGAAGACGGCATACGGGCAGTATTTGATGGAAATTTCCGAAGGTTTATAAGAGATTCAAATAGGAATGATAAAGAATAAAAAATGTTTACAGACAGATGGAATAGGAGATCAATATGGGACAAATAAAAGTTACGACATGTGAGATTGAAGGGCTGAAAATCATTGAGCCGAAGGTGTTTGGGGATGAACGCGGATATTTTATGGAGACCTATCATTATAAAGACTATGCCGCTGCAGGGATTCCGCAGGAATTTGTACAGGACAACCAGTCCATGTCCAAAAAGGGAGTGCTGCGGGGGCTTCATTTTCAGAAGGAGTTTCCACAGGATAAGCTGGTGCGCGTCATTCGCGGAGAAGTATTTGATGTTGCTGTCGATTTAAGAGAGGGCTCAAAGACCTTTGGAAAATGGTTCGGCGTCCTCTTATCCGAGGAAAACAAAAAGCAGTTCTTTATTCCAAAGAACTTTGCGCATGGCTTCCTGGTTCTTTCAGATGTGGCAGAATTTACTTATAAATGTACGGATTTTTATCATCCAAATGATGAAGGCGGACTACTGTGGTCCGATCCGGATATCGGAGTCGAGTGGCCAATCCCGGAAGGAATGGAGCTGACAATTTCTGAAAAGGACAAGCTTTGGAAGGGTATCAAAGAATATGAAGCAGGGAAAGCAAAATAACGGGGCATTAGAGAGTATTTTGGATGTTTTTTCCAAAAGAAGACTGATTTTTGACCTGTCCAGGGCAGACTTTAAAAAGCGCTTTGTGGGCTCTTATTTTGGCCTGCTCTGGATTTTTGTACAGCCTGTGGTTACGATTTTAATCTATTACTGCGTGTTTCAGCTGGCGCTGCGGACCACGCCGCATGATGGGGAGTTTCCTTATGTCGTCTGGCTGATCCCGGGGATTATTCCCTGGTTCTATTTCAGTGAGGCGCTTAATCATGCGGTGCGCTGTCTGGAGGATTATAGCTATCTGGTAAAAAAGGTCGTATTCAAGGTCAGTATTCTGCCTTTGATCAAAATCGTATCCTGCGGTTTTGTTCATGCGATTTATCTGCTCATTATGCTGGCAGCGCTTCTGCTGCTTGGTGCTTCGCCCTCGGTTTATTGGCTTCAGATCGTATATTACAGCATTTGCATGATTGTGCTGATTACGGCGATTTCGATGTTCACCTCCGCTGTGCAGGTGTTCTTTAAGGATATGAGCCAGATCGTTGCCATTGTTCTGCAGCTGGGGATGTGGGTGACACCGATCATGTGGGAATACCAGAGAGCGGGAAGATTTCTTTGGATCTTAAAGTGCAATCCGATGTATTATATCGTGGAGGGATATCGCGACAGCATCCTATACCACCGGGGATTCTTTACCCATCCGGTCATGACCTTGTATTTTTGGGCAGTCACATTGGTATTGTTGGTTTTCGGGACGCTGATCTTTAAAAAATGCAAGCCGCATTTTGCGGATGTTCTGTGAAGGTGCAATAGAAAAAAGGGGAACAAAGGAAAGGATATCATATGGACGAGAATTTAGCGGTCAGTGTAAAGGACACCACCAAAATATACAACTTATATCAAAAGCCAATTGACCGTTTAAAGGAAATTTTGCTTCCGGGGCGATGCTATCATACCGAGCATTATGCCTTAAATCACATTAGCTTTGATGTCAAAAGGGGAGAATTTCTGGGGATTATCGGAACAAACGGTTCGGGAAAGTCTACGATCCTGAAAATTATTACGGGAGTCTTGACGCCGACAAAGGGGACCGTCGAAACGAAGGGAAGGATTTCCGCCCTATTGGAGCTTGGCGCAGGATTTAATATGGAATATACCGGGATGGAGAATCTCTATATGAACGGGAGCATGATGGGGTATTCCAGACAGGAGATGGAGGCAAAGATTCCGGAAATTTTAGAATTCGCAGACATTGGAGACTATGTCAATCAACCGGTAAAATCCTATTCAAGCGGAATGTTCGTGAGGCTGGCGTTCGCCCTGGCAATCAGTGTGGAGCCGGATATTCTGATCGTTGATGAAGCGCTGGCTGTCGGAGATGTGTTCTTTCAGACCAAATGCTATCAGCGGATCAACGAGATCCGGGAGAGAGGAGCGACCGTCATCTTAGTCACGCATAGTATGGGCAGCATCATCAAATATTGTGACCGGGTGGTTCTGTTAAATAAAGGAAATGTCATTTCCGTCGGAGAACCAGCAGAGATGGTGGATCTGTTCAAAAAAATCCTGACGAGCAAAGAGGAAAGCCAGGATATGGAAACAAAGCTGGAAAAAGAGCAGGACGAAGCGTCCGGACAGGAAAAAAAGACCGCCATGGAAGGACATTGGAAGGATGCGCTGGCTAATAATCCTGACTATTTGGAGTATGGAGACGGAAAAGCAGAAATCATCGATTTTGCCCTGCTCGATGACAAGAATCAGATCACCAATACGATCATGAAGAATGCAGAGTTCACAATCCGGATGAAGGTTCGTTTTTTTGACCGGATTGAAAATCCGATTTTTGCCTATACCATCAAGGACAAGCAGGGAACGGAGCTGAGCGGAACCAATACCTTAGTCGAAAAATGCAGTGTCCCGGATGGAGAAAAGGGAAAAGAGGTCGTTGTTTCCTTTACCCAGAATGCAGTATTCCAGGGAGGAGAGTATTTGATTTCCCTGGGGTGTACCGGGTTTTGCAAAGGAGAGTTCCAGGTTCATCAAAGGCTGTATGACGTTACGATGCTGAGCGTCTTATCAGAAAAAGACGGGGTAGGATTTTTTGACTTGAATTCCAGGATTTCAATTCAGGCATGAGGATAGAAGGAGAGCAGGTGTGATAAATACAAAATTTTACAAGGGTACAGATTTGTACAGCGATGGGAGCATTGAGGATGAGCTGCTGGAGATCGCGAAAAAATATGCAGGCAAGGATACGAAGAACCCATTCCAGGAGGTCTTAGAGCAGGATACCAGATGGCCGATTCTGTACCATCTTTCTCCCATCAGAGAAAATATTCTGGACTGGTATGAGTTTGGAAAGGACAAGACACTTTTAGAAATCGGCTCCGGCTGTGGAGCGGTCAGCGGACTGTTCTGCAGGAAATGTAAAAAAGTCGTGGCAATCGAGCTTTCCAAACGCCGCTCTTTGATCAATGATGCGAGAAACGATAAATATGGAAATTTAGAAATCATGCTCGGAAATTTTACGGACATTGTCCTGGAAGAGAAGTTCGACTATGTCACATTGATCGGAGTTCTGGAATATTCAGCAGGATATCTGGGAGGAGAACAGCCCTATCTGCAGATGCTAAAGCGGGTACGCGAGTTCTTAAAACCGGGTGGAAAGCTGCTGCTTGCGATTGAAAATAAATTTGGCTTAAAATATTTTGCGGGCGCGGGAGAAGATCATACGGGAAAGCCTTATGAAGGCATTGAGGGCTATGAAAATGTCTATGATGTAGAGACCTTTTCCAAGCCGCAGTTACAGGAAATGCTGTTAGAGGCCGGTTATACGAAGATGGACTTTTACTATCCGATGCCGGATTACAAGCTTCCGACGGTCATCTATTCGGATGATTATCTGCCGAAAATGGGCGATCTAAGGCAGGTCACCGCCGTATATGACAGAGCAAAGCTGGCAGTATTTAAGGAAGAATCGGTCTTTGACCAGATCTGTCGGGATGGACAGTTCCCTTATTTTGCCAATTCATTCCTTGTCATTTGCGGTTAGGAAATAAAAAAGTGGATGAGAATAAAAACAGGAGTTTTACATGAAAAAAATACGTTATGCAAAATATAACAGAACCAGGCTTCTGCCGTATCAGATTCGTACCACGATCTACGAAGAGGATGGCAGGGTCGTTGTGGAAAAAGCCCCCTTACAGGAGGAGGCCAGACCGCATTTGGAACAGATGTCAGAATATGTAGGACGGTTAAAGCAGCAGTATCCCGGTCTTTTCTTTCCAGAGCCGGAGAAGAAGGATGGCGCGTTTTATTTTCCTTTTTATGAAGGAAGGACAGCGTCAGAGGTCCTGCTCTCCCATGCCGGGACACAGGAGGAGCTGCTTGACAAAATAGAAGAGTTGTTTCAAAAGCTCTATCAGGTGGAGGAAAAAAAGAGAGCTGCAAAGCGCAGGGAATTTGTCATCACCCCTGCCTTTTTAAGTTTTTTTGGGGATGTTCCGGTTCCAAAGGGAGCGGGATTGGCATTTTCCAATCTGGATATGATTTTTGATAATCTGTTGGAAACGGAACAGGGCTGGGTCTGCATCGATTATGAATGGGTCTGTGATTTTTTGGTTCCGGAGCAGTTCATCATGTACCGTGCCCTGCATTATTTCTACGAAAAATATAAGATCGAATTAAAAAAAGTAATCTCGGAAGAGATGCTGCTGCGGTATTTTGGCATCTATGAGGAGGAGGCTGGCTGTTATGAGAAAATGGAAGAGGGATTTCAGGAAAAGGTGCATGGAAAAAACAGAGAAGCTGTCTATCCAAGGCATTATGAACAGGAAATCCACTGGCTTGAGAATCTAAAAGCCGAGCATGCGCAGATCACAGAGCAGCTCCACTATGTCAGCGGTCAGCTCGCAATCATGGAGCCGGAATATTATAAGTGGTTAAAGGTCCGTAAAATTTTGGTAAAGACGAGACTGATCAAGATCAAAAAACCATTCAGCTTTGTGAAGCGGAAAATCCGGGAGCATCAGATCGTCAGACAGGATAAGCGGGAGCGGCAGAAAAATCTTAAGACAAACCGGAAATACCGTATGGCAGGATGGGCGATTCGAAATTTTGGGACGCTTACATTCCCGGAACATAAGGAGCCGTTGGTCTCCATTCTGATTCCGGTCTATAATCAGGTGGCATATACCTATGTCTGCCTCCTGTCTTTGAAAAAATTTGCCATGGATTATCCGGTAGAGATTTTGATCGCGGATGATTGTTCCACGGATGCGACAAAACGCTTGTCAAAGCATGTGAAGGGTGGAATCCGTGTCATTCGGAATCAAAAAAATCTTGGATTTTTAAAAAACTGCAACGAGGTGTCTAAACAGGCCAGAGGAAAGTATCTGTTGTTCTTAAATAATGACACCAGGATTTTGGAGGGGTATCTTGCGCCGCTCATTGAGCCAATGGAGCGGGATGAGACCATTGGAATGACAGGATCAAAGCTTTTGTATCCGGATGGATTGTTACAGGAAGCAGGAGGAATCGTCTGGCAGAATGGCGCCGCTGCCAATTATGGACGCGGAGACAATCCGGACAAGCCGCAGTATTGCTATGAACGGGAAAGTGATTATATTTCCGGGGCGTCGATCATGATCCGCCGGGAATTGTTCGAAGCCATCGGACGTTTTGATGAACGTTTTGCCCCGGCCTACTGTGAGGATACTGACCTTGCCTTTCAGGTAAGAGAAAGGGGATATAAGGTCATGCTGGAGCCAAAGTCCCGACTGATGCATTTTGAAGGCGTCTCCAATGGCAGAGACCTTACCAAAGGGATCAAAAAATATCAGGTTGAGAACAATCGGAAATTTTACGAAAAATGGAAACAGACCCTGACCTCTCATTTTGAAGAAAATACCCATGTTTCTTTTGCCAAAGATCATCCGCAGGGACGAAAAATCATATTGATGATGGAAATCCAGATGCCGACCTTTGATAAAGACGCCGGTTCCCGGACCATCTATCAGTATTGCAGGATGTTCCTAAAGAAGGGATATCTAGTGAAGATGGCAATTGAAAACGACAAGGAAACCATGGAGCCGTATCGGACGGAGTTTTTGAATATGGGAGTCGAGGTTCTTTCGGGAGAGGAATTTAATAAGGGAATCTTTGACTGGCTGATTGAAAATAAAGACGTCATTGACTATGTCTTTATCTCCAGGCCAAATTCGGCCAGAAAATATATCGAATTTTTGCGGAAACATACGGAAATCAAGGTCTTGTACTATGGACATGACTTGCATTTTCTGCGGATGCAGCGGGAGGCAGGATTGCTTTCGGAGGAAGATCCCAGACGGGAAGAACTTTTTACGTCATCTCGCGTGATGAAGGCGGAGGAGCTGGCCATCATCAAAGCGGCGCATATGAGCTTTTATCTTTCTGAGATGGAAATCTCCTTGTTAAAGAAGATGGATCCTTCCCTTCGGGTGAAGCGGATGCTGATCAATGTATTTGAGGAGTTCCCGGAGAAGATTGAAATGGATTTCTCCAAACGAAACGGGATTCTTTTTGTCGGTGGATTCCGGCATGATCCAAATATTGATGCCGTTTTATGGCTGGGAAAGGAAATCTATCCAAAGATCAGAACAGCAGGAAATATCCCGCTCTATTGTGCCGGTTCCTCCCCGACTGAGGAAATCAAAGCACTTGATGGGGATGGAATCCATATCCTGGGCTTTGTAACAGACGAAGAGCTGGAGCGGTATTATGGCTCCTGCCGAATGGTGGTCGTACCGCTGCGTTATGGCGCCGGGATCAAAGGAAAGGTGATTGAAGCTCTCTATCATGGACTTCCTATCGTGACGACCTCCATTGGAGCAGAGGGAATTGATGGAATCGAAGAGGCTGGATTCATCGTGGATGACACGGATGAATTTGCGAAGACTGTCGTAGAGCTTTATCATGACACGAGAAAATTGAACGGTCTTTCAAAAAAGGCGCAAAAATATGTG
>CADBUD010000124.1 GCA_902797785.1 uncultured Lachnospiraceae bacterium | reverse complement strand
GAATCTGCTGCCTGCTTTCTTCCTACTTTGTTCCGGGAATCTGCTGCCTGTTTTCTTCCCGCTTTGTTCCGGGAATCTGCTGCCTGCTTTCTTCCCGCTTTGTTGTCCGGATGGGAAGAAGGCGATTTTGGATGGAGCAGACAGTTTTTTTCATACCCGATCAAATCCTCCCTGCCCGCCTCGACCAAAGCTCGATAGACCAGCTCTTCATTTTTAGGATTCCGATATTGGATCAATGCCCTCTGCATGCTTTTTTCCTCCGGCGTGCGTGGAACATAGACCGGCCGCATGGAACGCGGATCCAGACCGGTATAATACATACAGGTCGAAATCGTTGAAGGCGTCGGATAAAAATCCTGCACCTGCTCCGGCATATACCCCAGATCCCGGCAGTATTCCGCCAGCTCTACGGCCTCTTTCATCGTTGAACCCGGATGGGAAGACATCAGATACGGCACCAGAAACTGTTTTTTCCCAACTCTTTGATTGTATTGTTTATATTTTTTTACAAAAGAATCATATACGCTTCTTTTGGGTTTTCCCATCTTTGACAGAACAGCGTCACTGATATGCTCCGGAGCCACCTTCAGCTGTCCGCTGATATGATGATCGCACAATTCATCAAAAAACTCATCCGTAGGTTCCAAAAGTAAATAATCAAACCGGATTCCGGAACGGACAAAGACTTTTTTCACCCCGGGAAGCGCCCGCAGCTTTCGAAGCAGCTCAAGATAATCGCTGTGATCTACAATCAGATTTTTGCAGGGCTGTGGAAACAGGCACTGACGATTTTTACAGACTCCCCGGGTCAGCTGCTTTTCACAGGCGGTATGCCGGAAATTTGCCGTCGGTCCCCCAACATCATGAATGTAACCTTTAAATTCCGGATCTTGGATCAAACGCTTGGCTTCCTCTATAATTGATTCATGGCTTCTCGTCTGAATGATCCTCCCCTGATGAAATGTCAGGGCACAAAAGCTGCAGCCGCCAAAGCAGCCTCGATTGCTCACCAAGCTGAATTTCACCTCACGGATTGCCGGAACTCCTCCTGCTGCTTCATACATCGGATGATAGGCTCTCGCGTAGGGGAGCGCATAGACATCATCCATTTCCATCTGCGTCAAAGGATAGGCCGGTGGATTTTGTATGATGAACTGCTTTTTCGTATAAGGCTCGACCAGGGTCTTTGCCGTGAAAGGATCCGTATTTTGATATTGGGTCAAAAAGCTTTTTGCATATTCCTCTTTTTTTGCAGTGATATCCGAAAATGAAGGCAAAAGCTCATAATCATAAGCACTGTCCAGACAATTCGCACCATACACACTCCCCCGAATATACGTCAGGTCATGGACCGATATCCCGGCATCCAGCCCTTCTGCTACCTCTACGATGGAATGTTCTCCCATTCCGTACAGACAAAGATCTGCTCCGGATTCCACAAGAATCGACGGCCGCAGCTGATCTGACCAATAATCATAATGAGCCAATCTCCGAAGGCTCGCTTCGATCCCCCCGATGATCAGTGGCATTTCTTTTCCATAGACCCGTCGGACCATATTGCAATAGACGATCACCGCCCGGTCCGGACGTTTTCCCATGACGCCGCCCGGGGAAAAAGCATCCTGATGTCTCCGTTTTTTTGAGGAGGTATAATGATTCACCATGGAATCCATATTTCCTCCTGTTACTAAAAATCCTAATCTCGGCGTTCCTAAGACCGTGATGCTTTCGTCTTTTTTCCAATCCGGCTGGGCAATGATTCCTACGCTGTAGCCTCTGGATTCTAAAATTCTGCTGATGATCGAATGTCCGAAGGAAGGATGATCTACATATGCGTCTCCGGTAAGATAGACAAAATCCAGCTGATCGATTCCCCGTTCCTCCATCTCTTTTTTATTCACAGGCAAAAAATCGTATTTCATTTTTACTTTTACCCCCTAAAGCAGCTCACGATAGTCTCGGATATAGTAATCTGCCAGTTCCTGTTTTTGTTCCTCCTGCCCCGCAGCATAACGGTCATAAACAGCACAGACCTCCATCCCGGCATTTTTTCCGGACCGAATCCCCATGATTACATCTTCAAATACCAGACATTCCTCCGGCTGGATTCCAAGCTTTTCTGCTGCTGCCAGATAGACATCCGGCGCCGGCTTGCCTTTTTTTATCTCATCTGCGGTCTGAATCGTCTGAAACTGCTCTAAGAGGCCATGTGCAGCAAGCACAGCCTCCACCAGACTCCTTGCGTTGCTCGTTGCAATTCCAAAACGCAATCTGCTCTTCCCAACTTCCTTTAAAAACTCCTCCAGTCCCGGTTTCAGCGGAAGCTTCGTCGTATACCACTCCTCAGCCATCTGGTTCCAAAGCTCCATCAGCTCCTGCGCGGATTCCTTTAAATCAAACCTCTCTTTAAAATACTCCGCCGTTTCCAAAAAGCTCATTCCCTCGATCTGCTGCTGGAGATCCGGCGGAACAACATATCCCCGCTGTGCCAAAAAAATATCATCGATCTCCTTCCAGACTCCCATGGAATCGATCATGGTCCCATCCAGATCAAAAATCAGTGCCTTTTTGGCAGCCCATATTTCTCTTCCCGTTTTTTGTTTCCTCATAGTATCTCCATTCCACCTTTTTGCTATACGCATTGACAAAAAAGCGCAAGGTATTTTCATGCTTTTTTTGCACACCAAGTTACTATTCACAGTCAATTTGATAAATGAAAGAGATTCGTCGCGCTTGCGCGTAAGAAGCTGTTTTATTTATCAAATTTTCCTGCT
>CADBUD010000123.1 GCA_902797785.1 uncultured Lachnospiraceae bacterium | reverse complement strand
CTCTGCGCGAAACAGTCGGTCGTAGATCAGATTTGGTGCCTGTTTCCCCGGACTCGTAATAAACAGATCCAGCTGCCGCTTGGCTGTCATCTTCGTCAGGACCGGCACTTTTTCATTGATGATCGTGATACTGATGCCCGGGTATTTTTTTCGAAATTCGCAGATCGCCTCCGGTAGAAAATAACTTGTATAAAAATAGGTTCCGCCTACACGAAGCTCCCCATTCTTAAGTTCATGGGTGTCGGAAATATATCGGCGGAACTCTTTTTCAAGCTCCTCCTGTTTTTTTAGAAACTGCATATATTTTCTTCCGTCCTCTGTCAATGCTGCTGGACGCTTATTATTCAAAATGCTGATTCCAAACTCTTCCTCTGCTTTTTTGATTCTGGCGCTTAGTGCAGGCTGGGAGATATTTAGACGCTTGGCTGCGTCTGAAACGCTTCCCTCTTCTACAATGGTATTGATATAGCTCAAATTTTTATCTGTCATTTTTCTATTCCTGTCTCATGTTCTTGGATTTATGATGTTTAAAAAGACAGCTCTGTCCGACGGATCAGATCCATCTGAAGCGGTTCTCCCAATTCAACAAAATATGCACTGTATCCGGCAACGCGGACCAGCATATCCCGGTAATCCTGCGGATGCTTCATAGCTTCCTTCATCGTTTCCGAACTCATAATATTGAACTGGCAGTGCATGGCGCTTCCTGAAAAATAAGCATCAATAAAGCTGATCAGATTTTCCCTGCCCGCATCTCCTTTGACGCAGGAAGGCGGAAATTTCCAATTCAGCAGGGTCCCGTTCCATGCCTTGCTGTGATCTACCTTATTGACAGAATTGGCGATGGCCGTCGGTCCGCTGATATCATGGGATGCTGCCATGGTATGAACCGGTCCCATATTATCAGAAATCGGTTCTCCCCACTTTCTTCCATCCAAAGACGCGCCAAGATTTAATCCCATTCCCACATTCGCATTTACTGTATAGACTCCGGCACAGAAGGTTCCGCCCCGCGCATTTTCCCTTCCTGTTACATGATCGCAGTAGGAATCAAATACATACCGGTAAAAACAGTCTGCCGCATCATCATCATTTCCAAAATGAGGAACCTTGCTTCCATTCACCAGGGCGTACAACAGCTCATGTCCTTCCCAATTCGTTTTCATGGCATGAAGCAGCTCCCTGCCCGGAACTCTCTTTTCTTTAAATACAAGATGATTTACTGCGGAAAGCGCATCGGCGCAGCTGGCAATTCCACACCCTTGGGAGCCTGTAAAATTATAGGCTGCCCCGCCCTCGCTCAGATCCTTTCCCGAGGCCAGACAGTCCGGAAACATGGCAGAGGCAAATGGTGTCGGCTTTACCAGCCGGTGCGCAGTATCGATGACATTGAGAAGACCGCACATCTGATTGGTCCAATACTCCAGCTGATCAGAAAAGCTCGTCAGGACCTCTTCCATGCTCTTTGCCTGATCCAGCCCTCCGGTATCCGGTCCCAGCTGCCGTTCCACGATGGTATCCCCTTCGGTTTTTTCGATGCTGCATCCATGGTTCAGGGAAAGCTCTAAGACCTTGACCAGGTTCATGTAGGATGCGTCGTGATAGCCATATTCTTTTCCCGGAAGATCCGGCTCGACGCAGCCGACGATATCATAATTTCTTGCCTCCTGCAAAGACATGCCCTTTTTCTGCATCGCACGGATTGCCGGTTCATCATGATATAGCTTGGGATGCCCATAGCCGGCACGGATACATTCCACAGCCTTGCATTTTAACTCATACGGCGTTTTTTCATGGATTCTGACACAGACCCACGGATTCATCATGCGGGTGTGCACCGAAGCCTCCAGCATCATATAGGTCAGATCATTTGTCGCGTCATTTCCATTTTCATCGACGCCGCCGATGGTCAGGCTTTCTCCGCCCCAGCCACGGCCGTTCCGAACCTGAACGGTCATCCGGTCTTTCAGCTTGGAGGGATTTCCGGTTTTGATATAGGCACATTCCAAAAGCTCCTGTATAAATGCTTTGGTAAAACGTCCTGTCGTCAGATCCTTTTCATAATAAGGATACAGCCACTGATCCATCCTTCCATAGGATACCGAATGTCCGTTGGACTCTATATGCGCGATGCTGGTCGCAAAATGCCAGAGCTGAAGAGCCTGCCAGGTGTTTTGTGCCGGTCCTATGGCGATCTGTTCACAGTTTTTTTCGATTTCGAGCAGCTCACGTTTACGCTCCTGCCGTTCTTCTGCTTCTGCCCTCTCTCTTGCCAGACTGGCATAGCGCAAAACAAAGGTAATTGCCGCTGTAAGCTCGACGATCACTGCTTCGTAAAATTCCTCTTTTTCTTTGAGTTTTTGAAGCTTTGCCTGCGTCTTTCCTTCCTCTGCCTCTTTGAGCAAGCCCGAAAAGCCTTTTTTCAGCAGGGTTGGGTAATCCATCACATAGTGCCCTACTCCGCCGTAGTGGTAGAGATTCGTCATGAAGACCTTTGTCCCCATTTCACTGCCCTTTTTCTGATCCTTTGTCGCATGTGACTCCACGTAATCCGCAACAGTCCTGCCCTGCCAGAACGGAAGAATCTCTAATAGCTCTTTTTTGTCCTCTTCTGTAATATAAAAACGATCATGCTTTCTTTGATCAAATGGATGGTATTTTAGTTCTTCTATGATCCAATCCACAGAGAACTCCGGATAGATTGGCGCTGCTTTTGCCGGTGCCGCAATCTCTCCAATGATCAGCTCATCCTCATAGATGTCAAGCTTCACATGCTCCAAAACATTTTTTAGGGCATAAGCTGCTTTTAATGCTGCCGAAAGCTCCGGGTGAGCCTGATAGACCTCCGTTACCAGCTTCGCCCGCTGAATATCGATTTGGAAGGTTCTTCCCAAAAATGTTTTT
>CADBUD010000122.1 GCA_902797785.1 uncultured Lachnospiraceae bacterium | reverse complement strand
CTGATTTTATACTGTATTTCCTGCGCTTTCTTTTCATATGTAATGACATTTTCTTCATCTGTAATATCTTTGCAGTCAAAATACATTTCCGGACGGATGTCTCCTTTTTGGAATCCTGTTTTTTCGTAGGTCAGAGAAAATGGCTCATTTCCCTGAACCGACGTTATCATTTTCTGCGCAGCTTCATTTAAGATCAGTTCTCCTGTTTCCGGGATATAGTTGATGGAAGGATCATCTTCACTTTCAAAGGTGAGATAAGCATCATCTTTTGATCCTCCTGCTGCCTCTATTTCATTAATGGATTTGTAGGTAATCGGAATCTCAGATCCATCTGCCAATACCAGCTTTTCCTGTGTCGTATCCAGGCTTCCATAGGAAAGACGGATTCTATAAATATTGTTATCTGTCGGCATATCTTTTTCAGCGATTTCTTCCAGCTGGTTCCGGTCAATGCTCATTTCCTTGGAAACATAGGTCGATTCCTGTATGTCCGTCGCCTTGAAATTCTCTGTTATTTCATAGTGTACGTTTGTTTCATCCTTGGTAAAGGTCAGCGTTTTCGTGGTCTTGTATCCGGTAAAAAGATTTCTGCCGGCATAGCTGGCGTTTCCTTCTTCATAAATTTGATCGCGGAGCTTCTTTAAATTTTCCAAAATTGCTTCTCTGTCCTCTGTTTCCAACGGATCGTTGGAGCCATATACACACTGGGTATTGATCTCTGTTACTAGGGATTTCATGTTTTCCAGCGCATCTTCGGTCAGCTCCAGCCAGGATCTTGCATCCGGAATGTTTTTTTCATAATATTGATTTAGCTCGTTTAATTCTGATGCAAGCCTCAGAGAACGTATTGCTACCACCGGATCGTCTGATGCACGTGTGATTTTCTTCTGATTTGACATCTGGGTGTTATAAAAATCCACACTGGTTTTATTTAAGTTTATGTTTGTCTTCGAATTTCCTATGATCATGCTATTTGTAACTCTCATAATATGCACCAAACCTTTCTATCTTTTATATATCATTTTTCTGTTTTATACTCCTGTCTGCAAAATCAATCTGTCGTAGATTTCGGTAAAAACGGAAACCATTTTGGATGAAAGATTATATGCCATCTGATATTTTACTAATGACAATGCCTCCTCATCCTCATCTACGCCAGAAATTGATAATCTACTATTGGTAATGGTATTTACAATATTGTCGTATTGTTTCGCAAAAGTGTAGGCTCCATTCGCATCAATGGACACATCGGACAGTACGCATTGAAGGTAATCTGCCGCCGTTCCTCCACGAAACATGATAACACCATTCTTTAAGTTCAGAAGTTTCTCTGCCAGATCATAATTGTCTGTTCCATTTTCTACTGCATCTGTCAAGGTATTATATTTTTCTTTTGAGATTGTCGCTAATTTTCTGGCATCATTCAAAATGTCGGTGTTGATGCTGATATTCCCTGCATTCATGGAAAGATAATTCCCAAGCTCTTTGATTTCCGGTGTTTTATCGGAATTTTTGACGGTGAAAAAGCTTTCCGCATCCTCCGCATCTAGATTTACCCCCTCCAAATGAATATCATTAAAGAGTTTTGCAAAGGTACGGACATATTCATTCATCTGTCCCAGATAGTATGGAATTCCATAATAATTGACTTCTGTCCCCACCTGCGCTTTATGTCCCGCTAAGTCTCCGGAAAGATATCCTAAGTTATCCTCCATGGTAAATTCATAGTTCAGTGATCCGTCTTCGTTTTCCTCTACTGTATAATCCAGATATTTGTACTCTTTTCCATCGATTGTCAATGCTCCATTGTGACTTACCGTGTTTTTTTGAATTTCATCAAAACTATTACAGGTAATTGTCATTTTGTCTTTTTCGATATCCTTGATCATACCGCTGAAATAACTGGCATTATTTCCATCTCTCAAATCATAGAGAGCTTTAATTTCTCCCCCCATTGCCTTTGAGTTCAAATTCAGAGTATTTCCGGTAGCCGTCCAAAAGACATCATATAAGCCATCCGCATCACTTTCATTTATCTTATTTTCTCTTGCTTCACAAGTCAGAGTGTTAAAATCATAGGTATTTACTAATAAGGAACCATTAACTTTTACGCGAAATAACGTCGCTCCTGTTTTATGATTTTCATTATATGGATCTGTGACTTCTATTTCTTCTACATCAATTGGAACTAAGGAGGACAATTCATCCAGCATCAGGTTTCTCTGATCTCTTAATTCCAATGCAGCTCCGCCGGACAGTTCCACGACATTGATCTGTTTTGTCATAGAAGCAAGCTTCTGTGCTATCGCATTGATATTAGAAACTTTGTTGTATAATTCTTCATTAATATCCGACTGAAGGCTCTGAAGTGACGAATACATCTGATTGAAATAATCCGTAAAAGTCTTTGCCTCTCCTACAAAATTTGCCCGTACAGAAAGATCTGTTGCGCTGTCTTTTACAGAATCCAAAGAAGAAAAGAAATTATCTAAAATACTGTTAAATCCCTTCACGGTGCTGTCATCTTTAAAAAATGTCTGAATCTGATCTAAATAATAAAATTTTGTTTCATTTTCTCCCAGCTTTTTTGTATTTTCCCAGTATTTTTTGTCGTAGAAAGTTTCTCTGATCTGTTTGATTTCTGTAACCTCTACTCCGGAACCCTGAGACCCATATTTTGCGTGAATCCTCAATGCCTCTGACGACTGCATGGAAGCTTCCTGCCGGGTATATCCCTTTGTCTGGACATTAGAAATATTATTTGCTGTAGTATTTAATGCTGCCTGATATGTGTTCAGACCAGATGATGATATTGTTAATCCAAAAAATGTTGATGACATAATAATCTTCCTTTCTGCTTGGGCGGCATATTTTGCAGCCTGACCTTATCCTAAGCTATTAAGTAACTGCTCGATCATTTCGCTGATGGCATTAATATATCTGGAAGAAGCATTATATGCGTTCTGATATTTAATCATATTGGTCAGCTCTTCATCTGAAGAAACTCCTAAAACTGCCTGTCTTTGATTTTCAATCGTAGCAACAGTATCCGAAAGACCGTATGATATCTGATCATATACCGAACCAATGATGCCGATTTCTGAAACCATCTGGACATAATATCCTGTTACATTGCACTTCTCCTCTGCATTTGGGTTGAGATAAAGGTTCGTATTTGCCCATGCTTCTGCAAGTGCTTTGGCAATCGGATAATTTGTATCTCCATTTTTAGACATCGTCGGGAGAAGGGATGGTATCTGCTCCAGTTCTCCGTTTACTTTAACTGTTGAAATTGTGTATAAAGACTTTGGATCGTCTGCCTTTTCCTGATTGTATACGAAGTACTTTTTTTCTTCTCCATCTACTGTAATCAGCTGTTCAGTGTATCGTTTGACTCCATTTCTGGCAAACAGCTCTGTTGCCGGCGTGGCTTCCTGATCACTTCCATAGGACCCATTTTCCTCATCCCATACATAAATTTCGTTTCCCTCTTCGTCTAAGATGGAGTTTCCTTCCGCATCTGTAAGAAGTTTGTTTGGACATAACGCATCGTTGACCTTTGTCATGACTGTATGAAGCAGATTGTCAAACTCAATCTGTGTATTTTCCATCATAGAATTTGATACACTATTGATATAGTCATCACTGGAAATCATAGTTTTTAAATCTGATTCGTAAAATGAGGTATAATTTGCGTGCTTGTTTCCTCTTGCTAACAGCATAGCTTTTAAACTTCCTATGTCGGAATTGGCTGCCGTAGAAATATCATTGTCAAGATTGTAAATCACCTGATCTCCATAATCCGGCCAAACGGGCGTAACAAATCCTGTATCCTCATCTCTCGTATATCCCATATCATGCTGAAGCACACTTGTTACAAAGAGATCGTTTTCGATTCGGACAACTACGGTTCCATTGAGATTTTCTTCATAATCCATTTTTACATAGCCGCCAAGCTCATCTAACAAAAGCGCTCTTTCATCTCTTAGATCCTTTGCTTTTTCCATCGCATCTGATTCGATGGTAAGAATTTGCTTGTTAATGCGGAGGAGATCTTTTCCAATTTCATTGATACGATCAATCGTCTCTTCAATCTTGGAATTTGTCTTGATCTGATATTCCTTTAATCCGCTGTATACGGATTTTGCCCGATCCATTAACACACCTGCATACTCTACCAGCATATTCTGGTTTACTGTTTTTTCTGGTGCTTTGGAAAGCTCTTCCACAGTCTTCCAAAAATCATTTAAGGCATCCTGGAACTCTGTTCCCTGCATTTCTCCAAGATAATCCTGCACTTCGACAGCTGAATTATAACATTCATCATAGAACGCCTGACGTCCCGATTCCTGTCTGTAATATTTATCTAAAAATACATTTCTGACCTGACGGACTTCTCCAATCGAAACCCCCAGACCAACCTGCTGCTGATTTAACGGTGTACGTCCTACCCATACGCTCTCTCTGTCTCCCTGATATACCTGCTGTCTGGTATATCCCTTGGTATTTACATTTGCCAAGTTATTTGCTGTAACATTTAATGCTTCCTGGGAAGTTTTTAACCCGGAAACTCCTGTATATAAACTGCCAAAGCTATTCATCTTTTTTCCCTTCTTTCCGTAGTATAACTTCCTTGGTTACTATTCACAGTCAATTCGATATACTCGCTAATGAAAACCGTTGCCGTTTTTCGCTAACAGTATAAACTGATGCACACGTAAGAAGCTGTTTTATTTATCAAATTTATTGTTTTGCATCAAAACCGCTATTTGGAAGTACTTCCCCCGTGTTATAAGCATTTTTATTATAATTTGCTGTTTCGGGTGCTTTTTTCAGGCTCTGCATCAGCTGAATATCAAACTCTAACAATTCCATGGCCTGTTTTAAAAGGACTTTATTAAGCTCATTGACTTTATTCATCGCCTCCAAAGCTTCCTTTAAACGAAAATGAACTTCCGATAACTTCTTTTGTTCACTAGGCTGCCTGCCCAACATCTGAACAATGGAATTTATCGTAAGTCCATCCATGTCCCTGCCTAATACAATTCCTATGTCTTTGACCACGTCTTCCCGTTTCCGCTCCAGCTTATTTACTACATTTACTAAATCCTGCTCTTTTGCGGTAGCATCCTGCATTTTGGAAATATTTCCGTCTATGATATATTGTGTTTTTTCTGATGATATCTGTGTTAATGTCTCATATACAGCGGCCTCGTCATTTAAGACTAAGACTAATTCTTCCATTAAACTTGCCATGAAACACACCTCATTTCTATGATTTTACTGAGGTTTTTATTTCCTTTATAATAAATTATTTTTTTCATTATATTTTTCCAAAAGCTTCGTCGCAAAATCATCTCCGCTGACTTCATAAGAACCGGAAGAAATCGCTGCCTTTAGAGTCGCAACTCTATCCTCTCTGATATCCGGAGCCTTTGCTACAGCCTGTTTTGCGATTTGGTAATCGTAGCCGCCGCTTGAAATCTGTACTTTGTCAAGGGGAGAAGCTGCCACTGTACGCTTGGTTTTTATTGTTTTTCCAGTTTTATAAACCTGACTAATCTGATTATACGGATCTACTCTCATGTTTCATCGCCTCCTGACATTTCAATCACCCTATTAAAAAACAGATACTACTCCATCTACCTTTCTCCCTATTTCTCATTTGAAAAACCATTACGATATCCGTCATAGTATCTGTTTTTTTTCTGAAAAATCATCATTTTTTATCGGGATTCTTTACCATGTCCATCTCTAAGTTTTCTTTAACTATTTATTTTATCGGTTGAATTTTCCAAAACATTAGATTAGATTTTTATTTTGTGTTGAAATCTTAAAAGGTTTTGATATAATGTAACTATATTCTATTTTTAAGGAGTTTTTCTATGATTTTTGAAAGCCATGCCCATTATGAAGATTCTCAATTTGATTCAGACAGGGAGGAACTTATTTCTAGTCTAAAAGATTGCATTCAATATGTTGTCAATGTGAGCAGTAACATGGAAACCATGCAAAAATCTTTTCAATTAGCTGAACAATATTCTTTCATTTATTCCAGCGCAGGGATTCATCCAGAATATGCCGAAGAAATGTCCGTAGAAAGCCTAAAAGAAATTGCTTCTTTTCTTTCCCATTCGAAATGTGTGGCAATCGGCGAAATCGGTCTGGATTACCATTGGGATGAACCATCTAGAGAAATCCAAAAAGACTGTTTTGAACAACAAATCGAACTCGCCAGAGAATCTGTTATTAAAAATAAGAAAAAAATACCTCTCATCATTCATAGCCGTGATGCTGCGAAAGATACCTATGAAATTATGAAATCCCATCATTGTGAGGATGTAGGCGGGGTTATTCATTGTTTTTCTTATCCTGTGGAAGTAGCCAGGCAATTTCTGGATATGGGATTTTATATTGGAGTTGGAGGCGTTGTTACTTTTAAAAATGCAAAAAAATTAAAAGATGTTGTCAGTTTTGTTCCACTGGATCGGATTCTATTAGAAACAGACTGTCCCTATATGGCGCCAGTCCCATTCCGCGGAAAAAGAAATGATTCTCGTAATCTGGTCTATATAGCTCGCGAAATTGCTGCATTAAAGGGAGTTGATTATGAAACTGTCACCGCAGTCACGATGCAAAACGCACTAAATCTCTATTCTATTCACGAATAGCCAAGAACCCCTACAATAATTCTCATACCTCATCATTTTTGAAATATACTCGTTAGCGAAAACCGTTGCCGGTTTTCGCTAACAGTATAAAAATGATGCGCACGGATTTTGTAAGGAAAATGTCGCTTTCAGCGACCAAAATCCGGCGCGACT
>CADBUD010000121.1 GCA_902797785.1 uncultured Lachnospiraceae bacterium | reverse complement strand
TCGGCCTGCCAGCGCGGATTCTTAACCCCTGCACGTGAGCATAAAGATACAAATAGATTATAGCAAAATCTGGGGCTGATTTCAACGTAAATTTTTAGGGCTGTTTCACGAAGTAAAAAACCGACAATTGATATAACTGATGCCTATACCCCCCTCACAAATATTAATGCAAGCCGTTCTCGATAGTCCAATGATTTCTGTGATATTCCATCATCTCTTTCGCATTCATTTTTCTATTTGCCACCACCCCCGCCTTCTGTATGATATCCTTAAATCCATCTCCCACTGTTACTATGGGCTGCCTTGCGCTTCCGTTTAAAAGGAATTCATCGAGAGAACCTGTAGAAGATAACAACTGTCGCATCCTTATTGGTAGGCGGCTCATCATGGAGCAGTCTGTAAAGGGGATGGTCTATGGCTTTCTCCTTACCACCATCACCGTTATCTTTGTGACTGTAAGTTGTCGTTCTGACGGGTCATTTCCGTCCTTTACGGTAAGTATGCTGGGAAGTGTAGTATTCAGCTCTGCTCCGCCTAACCTTTGGTTCGGTTAGAAAAATCCGGAAAGTTCATCTCGCAGCAGACAAATTGGCCATTGCCTTTTGGCAAACAAAGAAATCGGAGAGAACATGCCTTTGGTTTCATTTAGCAGATCAATCAGCTCATCATAGCCAAACTCGATATCCTCCAAAATCAGAGCATCCTCTGGCAGGCTCTGATATTCTGCCCATCCGCTTCCATGAAGAGTGATATGAAACCGATTTTTCACAAAGAACTCCATCACTTCCTCCAGCAGGAGCGCATCCGCATAATCCTCAGCAATGGCTGCGATGCTCATCATAGAACAGAACTCTTCTTTAGAAACTTCAAAGTTAAGCTGACGAAGCTGCTCTTCCATGATTTCCCAAGGGGAAGCTGCCGCTTCCTCCTTCTCTACCATACGGTAGAACCTTGTCAATTCCTCTGCGGTCTGTACAGCAAGGGCAGCGAAAACCTCTGGAAGCTTCTGGATTTCAGAACGAAGGCGCTCACTTGAAACATAGTCTGCATATAGATGAAGCTGGTTTCCCAAATCTGATTTCCCATGAACATAAAATCCATGTTGAATCAAACGATTGATTTCCTCCTCATCAAACAATGGCGCTTCTTCTGCCTTCTTTTCCGACAGAATCTGCACAGAAGAAAGATTGGGAACATACTTTTCTATAAATAGGGCATCCTTTTTGTTAAAGACAAAGAAATTCATCATAATATTCATCCTCTGCCTTAGTTCCTCCTCCAGCATCCAGGGATGTTTGGTTATCATATGGATCTGCGGCATACATCGCCCACTGTTCGCTGTAAGGGACGTATAGAACAGATCATCCCCCAGCATCTTCAGATCAAAACCGCATCCATCGATGGTAATCAGCAGATCTGCCTTTAAGGATGTCATATATGCCTGAAGAAACAGGGGATCTGCCGATGGAACAATCTGAATAAGACGAACCTGATATCCCGCCTTTATCAGCATACTTTCTATTTTTCTGGCATAATAATACTGAATCGCATGGTCACTGTTTGCAAAGGGAATCATAATCATAGCTGAAGGCGGCAAATTTAACTGCTTGATAAAAAAGAACAACGTTTCCAGCTCATTAAAAAATGATGCCTGCATCCACAAAATATTCATCCTGTCATCGGTCTGTATCTCCCTTTGGAAATTTTTCTGTCGAAATTCCGGCGCAAAAAAATCGGTTCTCTCTGCCATATCCTTCTTCACAACATCCAGAATTTTTTTCAACGCAGCTTCAATCGTAAATTTTTCCATGACCCGGTCGTGTCCGGATCTGGCGATTGATTGCCGTTCTTCTTCATGAGAGAGGTAATATCTGACCTTGTCCCTTAGATCCTCCATCGTTTCATAAACGACAAGATCCTTTCCTATTGTAAAGCAATCCTCCAGCTCCTTTTGATAATTTGTAATCAAAAATCCTCCAGCTCCCAAAATATCAAATACTCGCAATGGGATTCCTTCTTTGATCATTTTCAAAGAAATATTTAAATTGATCTTGCTAAGGCGGAATGCCTTTGGCATTTCAGAATAATACTTTATGACGCCCTTTTCCCTTACCTTTTCCAGATGGTTCACTTTTTCGTTCGAATATAAATCGATGGTATGCTCTAACGACAATCGTTTTAGCGCCTCCATCCTTTCACGTCTCGTAATATATGTAGACATCGCATATTCCAATTCTTCTTTTTTTACCGGACGGCAGCCCAGCCAATCAGACACCCGAAAATATTCATTCAAATGCTCCATATATGATTCTTCTAATTCTCTATCCAGAAAATAATCCCCATAGGTAACGAACTGGCGGTCCGCCATTTCCATCAGACGCTTCTGATCCGTTTCCGGAAGCAATTTCAACAAATCCTCAAAATCACTATAATATAATTTCCCGACAAAGGAAATATCTGAAAAAAACCTCCCTATATCTTCATAGGAGATTTCCATCTGATCCAGCCGCTCAACATTTGCCCCCAAAGGCATATGGTAAATGGTCTGATAGCCCTGTTTCTGTAAATCTGTACATTGCCCGCGATCATATAAGAAAACATAATTGCAGGAATTAGCCAGACTGGATTTACGCCGGATGTGCATCGGCGCATCATAGACCCAGCTGACATACGGAATATGGAATTTTTGGCACAAATCTGAGAGTACTGGGAAAAAATTGATAGAAAAAACCATATCATAGCTGTCCTTCAACAGATATTCCGGAAATTTTTGTTCAAAATACGGGTCTGTGTCCCAGTTGCTAAATTCATAAGAAACGCAGCTCAGTTCGACCTCCTGCTGATGTAAAAAAGCCTCTTCCACATCCTTTTGCATCAATGCGCTCCATTGGAAAAATAATACTTTTATCATGAATCCATGCTCCTTGCTGTTTTGATATATGATTCAGCGGTCAAAAGTCTTTCTCCACGACAAGCTCGCTTGTCGGTGGAGAGAAGACTTTATGACCGCCCACGATATGAGCAAGAAGTGGGGCGAAGCCACACGGAATTGCAAATATCGGGGAGGATTTTCATTAACGAGTATAACATAAACCTGCTGATTGCGCTATCTTCTCTTTTAAAAAGAGCTGTAGAATTCCTGATGATCTGGCATTCTACAGCTCTTTTCCATTCGAAGGAACGGATAATTCCGCATAAATTTCCAAATAACGCTTCAATCGGGAGATTTCATCCTCCTGACCAGAATATAAAATATCTAAAATGGGCTTGGGAAGAAGATCCAGCGTTTTGTCTGAATTTTTCCCAAAGACAAGATAATCTAAGCTGCAGTCAAAAAAATCACACAGCTCCATCATTCCCTTTATTGATAAAGAAGCACATCCCCGTTCTACATGACTGATATGCTTCGCAGATACTCCCAGTCTTTCTGCCAGAGCTTCCTGGGTAAGATGATGCGACCGGCGTATCTTGGCAATACGTAATCCTATGCCCTCTTTTGAGATTTCTTTCATTTTCTTTCACACTCCCTTAAAATGAATCCATGATACAAAATATATCGTAAACGCATTGAATATACTCGTTAGCGACCAAAATCCGGCGCGACTCATGAACAAAACGGCAGGCCATTTCGTTCATGAGTATACATGCGTTTACGATAACACATTAATGCACACGAACACGATAGGAAGGATACTTTCAGTGCCTCGCGTTTAACACAATAGGAAACAAATAAATTCGTTTCCTATCCAGAGATGATGTGGGACACATCATCTCTCGCCTACTACCCATGATTTTCTTTGGTTTCTTTTTGTGAATCGTCTGCTTTCTGTACCAAGCGGTTCTCCTCCATTGCCCGCTTTCTGATTCTCCCATACATACGCATATACTCTAAAAGAAGATTGATTTCTTTCTGGTCATTGGAATAAAGAATTTCAAGAATAGATCTGGGAAGCGCCACAGAAACAGAATTAAAATCTTCCCCTGTAATCAGATAATCCAGACTACAGTCAAAAATTTTGCTGACCTTGATCAGCTTTTCCATCGACAAAGAAGATTTTCCACATTCTACCGAACTAATATGCTTTACAGTAACATCCAAAAGTTCTGAAAATTGTTCCTGTGTATAGTTTTGCATTCTCCTGAGCGCACCAATCCGATCGCCAATTTCTCTATTTAACATTTTCATAGAAAACACCTCATTTCCGTTATTAGTATAGGATAAAGAAATAGGGATAATAACAAGGTGAAAGGTATATTCTTGTAAACCTTATGATTGAATTGTTCTCTTTTTGTTGTGAATTTTTTGTGAAGATTTATTTTTTATTGTAAAATATTTGTGCATATTGTATAATATTTTAAACCCATTATTATAGTGTGCCAAGCAAGTTCGCGCACCTTATACCGATTGCGGGGCATGGAAGATACCTTTTCCATCGCAATCATAAGAAAGATAAGGAGGAAACTATTTTGCAAAAAGAAACCATGTACCATCTGACCTACGGATTATTTGTTCTGACTGCAAAGCAGGGAGAAAAAGATAATGGCTGTATCATCAATACTGCCATTCAGGCGGCTTCTGAGCCGAATCAAATCAGTATCGCTGTGAACAAAGCAAATTTTACTCATGACATGGTAAAGGAAACTGGGGAATTTACGGTCTCGATCATTAGCCAGGAAGCTTCCTTCGAGCTTTTCAAGCGGTTTGGTTTTCAGACCGGACGCGAAACAGAAAAATTCGATGGATTTTCTGCCAAAGAACGCGGAAAGAATGGAATCTTTTATATTACCGAAGGAACCAATGGTTATATTTCCGTAAAGGTCGAAAAAACGGTAGATTTGGGCTCCCATACCATGTTCATCGGTACCGTGACCGACATGGAGGTATTGTCCGATAAAGCCTCCGTGACCTATGCATACTATCTGGAAAATATCAAGCCAAAACCGGAAGAAATAGGAAAAACAGACGACGGGCAGACCATCTGGCGCTGCCGGATCTGCGGCTATGAATATGTAGGCGAAGAGCTGCCGGAGGATTTTGTATGCCCACTCTGTAAGCATCCGGCATCAGATTTTGAAAAAGTCCAATAAAATAAAGTTCCAAATCATATATAAGAAATGGAGGAAACGTATGTTAGAAGAAAAGAAAACAACAGAATACGAAGAAAACCGCATGCCGATGATCGGCGATGAGGCACCAGAGTTTCGTGCCATGACAACCATGGGAAAAATCAATTTCCCGGAAGATTATAAAGGAAGCTGGGTCATTTTATTTTCTCATCCAGCAGATTTTACCCCGGTATGCACAACCGAGTTTATGGCATTTTCCAAAATGAGCGAAGAGTTCGAAAAACTCAACACCAAGCTGCTGGGGCTTTCGATCGATTCCCTACACTCACATCTGGCCTGGGTCAAGAGTATAGAAAATATCAAATGGGAACAGGATGAGCCGGTAAAAATCCCGTTCCCGATCATCGCCGATATCAGCATGAAAGTCGCAAGAAAATATGGCATGCTTCAGACCGTAGCCAATACCCAGACCGTTCGGGCCGTATTTATTATCGACCCGGAGGGAATTGTCCGGACCATTCTTTATTATCCTATGTCAACCGGCAGAAACATGGAAGAAATCAAACGAATCGTTCTATCCTTGCAGCTGCATGATGAAAAACAGGTATCAACACCTGCCAACTGGACCCCGGGAGATAAGGTCGTACTTGGAGCACCGCTTACTTTGGAAGAAGCAGATCAGCGGCTCAATTCCTCCGATGACAGCATCGAGGTTCTGGATTGGTATCTTGCTACTAAAAAATTGTAGAAGCATCTGATTCTTAGCGCTTATTGGATCTTCTCCAGATCCGGCGCAGCTCTGCTTCACGGATCAGTTCCTCCCGAAAATCCGGATGGGCAATAGAAATCAGATCCGCTGCCCGTTCCCAGGTGGACTTCCCTTCTAAATTTACTACTCCGTATTCTGTAGCGATAAAATAGACCTGGCTGCGCGGAGAAGTGATGATATCCCCATCGAACTGGGGGCGTATCCGTGAATGGGACCTTCCGTCCTTTCCCTTAAAAAGAGAACTCATGCAGATAAATGCTTTTCCACCACGGGAAGCAGAGGCGCCCGCTAAGAAATCCAGCTGTCCGCCGGTTCCGCTGATCTGTCTGGAACCGGCGCTTTCAGCCGCGACCTGTCCATAAAGATCGACCGCAACACAGCTATTGATGGAAACCATATTGTCCAACTGGGCAATGATACTGGGACGATTCACATACTCCAGAGGATATGCTGCAATTCCATGATTGTCATCCAGCCACTCATAAAGCTCATTTGACCCAATCGCGCATCCAAATACTCCTTTTCCCCGATCAATATTTTTTCGTTTATTTGTCAGCTTCCCGGAACGATACAGCTCCAGATAGGCATCGGTACAAAGCTCTGTATGCATTCCCAAGTCTTTTAGATCTGATTGGGCAATAATCTCACCGACAGCGTTTGGAACACTTCCGATTCCCAGCTGAAGATTTGCGCCATCTACCATATAAGGAATGATATGCCCGGCAATTTTCCGGTCGATTTCCTTAGGAACAATCGGAAGCATGTCCTTAAAAGGTTCATGCTCTCCCTCAACAATATAATCAATTTCAGAAATATGGATACATTCGTCATACCCGCCATGGATCTTTGGCATATTTTCGTTGACCTCAACAATAACAATGTCTGCTCTTCTTGAGATCGGACCTGCCACTCCGGTGTTTACCGAGAAATTAAAATAACCATGCTTATCCATCGGCGAAACACTTACCATGACCACATTTACTTTAATAAAAAATTCGTAATATGCCGCATTATTATGAAACACCATTGGAATATAATAACATAGACCCTTATCACATAATTTTCTCTCATAGGCAGAGCAGTGCCAGCTGTGATAGATAAAATGGATCTGATCCGGATCGCATTCCGCTGTTTCAATGGGACCGGCAATCAGATTGCCCCGTATTTTGACATCATAAAGCTCGTCTCGCCGCCGGGACAACGCCCGGTCTAAAAGGACAGGCATTCCCAGAGAACTAGTGTAATCGACCCAATCTCCGCTTTTAATCACAGAAACAGCTTCTTCCGGGGTTCGAAGTTTGTCTTTGTATTGTCTGGTATAATCAATCAGCATGAGGAACTCACCTCCTATTTACCAATATTATAGCATATTTCTATAGGAAAATCATCCTTTATGTTTCTTATTACGGATTGAAAACCCACAGACTTTCTGGTATGATGAGATAAAAAGAAAAATGGAGAAACGATATGATTATTGCAAAAACCCCTTTTCGAATGTCTTTTTTCGGTGGTGGAACCGATATGCCGGAATTTTATAAAGAGCATGGCGGAGCCGTTCTATCGACCACCTTTGATAAATACTGCTACGTCAATGTACGCCATTTACCACCATTTTTCGAATATACCACCGAGCTCTCCTATTCCCGGACAGAACGTGTAAAGGATATTGATGAGATTCAGCACCCAGCGATCCGTGAAGCGATGCGGTTTCTGCATATGAGAAATATCCGCCTGACCTATGAGGCCGATCTTCCGGCACGTTCCGGACTGGGGACGAGCAGCTCATTCTGTGTCGGTATGCTGGATGCTTTTTATGCCCTCAAAGGAAAATATGCTGACAAGCGGAAGTTGGCTGATGATGCCATTTATCTGGAGCGCGTACTGTGCAAAGAGGCCGGAGGAATACAAGATCAGATTGCCGCCTCTTTTGGCGGAATGAATAAAATCAGCTTCAGCTCAAATGGTTATGAAGTAAATCCAGTCATTATCTTTCCAGACAAAAAAAAGCTGCTGAATGAGAACCTCCTATTATATTTTACAGGATTTTCACGATTTTCCGCAGATATTCAGGTACAGACCAAAAAAGAGATGAAAGACAAGCTAAGTCAGCTTAAGGAAATGTACCGTCTGGTGGATGAAGCTGAAAATATCCTGACTAATAAAGAATCGGATCTGGATGAATTTGGACGTCTGTTGGACTATTCATGGAGACTGAAAAAAGAGACTGGTTCAGGGATTTCAACCAATACCATTGATGAAATTTATGAGATGGCAAAGGCGGCAGGTGCGCTTGGTGGAAAACTCTTAGGAGCCGGCGGCGGTGGGTTTTTACTATTCTATGTCCAAAAAGAAAAGCAAGAAGCTGTAAAAAAAGCCCTGGATAAGCTGCTCTATGTTCCATTTGAATTTGAAAATCACGGGGTTCAGATTGTATATTATGCGGCAGAAAAAATTGATTAAAAAAGGGAGAATGCTTCACAAAATGAACAAAACAGAACATACAACAATTGAAGCCTATTTGAACAAATATGGAAAAATGACCTATTCCAACATTGGCACGAGTATGCTTCCTATTCTGGTGCAGGGAAAAGATCTGTTCACTGTTCAGAAAAAAAGTAAGGGACGGTGCCGAAAATATGATGTCGTTCTCTACCGGCGCTCGCCGCACCATTATGTACTGCACCGGATCCTGCAGGTTCGGGAAAAAGACTATGTGATTCGCGGCGACAACTGTATTTCCAAGGAATACGGCATTACCGATAAAGACATCATAGCCGTAATGACCGAATTTGTACATAATGGAAAAAAGCATAAAGTAACCGACTTGGATTACAAGATTTACCGTATACTCTGGTGTCAGATCATGGCGCCGCCACGGATTTTTATAAAAAAACTAAAATTAAAGTTCCTTAAAACACTAAGGCATTTTAAATGCAGATCAAAATAAATTTTCCTGTAGCAAAAACATGAAAAGCTGCTATTACGTTACTATTCACAGCTCTGCTGTTCATAGCAACAAAATGCACACAAATACTCCCTTTGGTCGTATTTGGCGCACTGCTACCCCGGA
>CADBUD010000120.1 GCA_902797785.1 uncultured Lachnospiraceae bacterium | reverse complement strand
GAGAGACCATAGACTCTGGATCGGTCTCGATGGCATCAGGAGAGACCATAGACTCTGGATCGGTCTCGATGGCATCAGGAGAGACCACAGACTCTGGATCAGTATCAATGGCATCAGGGGTAGTCACAGTTTCCGGAGCTGGATCTATCGCATCTGGCGTAGTTATGGTCACAGCGTTTGGATCTGGAACCTCTTTGGTACGGGTAATCGTAGCTTTGATGGTCGCAGTACCGGCAGAAAGGGCAGTGACTTTTCCTTTTTTGGATATTTTTGCAATTTCCGGTTTGGTAGAGGACCAGCTGACATTTTCGGAAGTATTCAATAGCTTTAAGGTCTTTTTCTGCCCGATTGCCAGGGAAAAATTCCGGGTGGAGATTCCCTCATCAACGACAGTAACGACACATTCATCGCGAAAATCGAACTGATAGCTATAGCCCTTGTAAATATATTGATCATTTCCTGTTACGACAACGCGGAAGCTTCCGGCATTTTGCGCTGTAATCGTTGTCAGATTATCCGTGGCTGACATGGTGGCATAATCCTGACCGTCTGTTTCATATACGACCGTTGCATTGGAACTTAAATTTTTGGTATATAAGCGGACGGTTTCTCCATTCACCATAGTCAGTTTTCTGGAAATCAGCTTGTATTTATTGGAAATGACCTTTACTTTACAGGTCCGTTTGATTCCATTGGCTTTTGCGGTAATGGTAACGGTCCCCAGTTTTTTTCCGGTGACCAGGCCGCTTTTGGAAACGGATGCGACCGATTTATTGGAGCTGCTCCATTTCACAGTGGCGGTTCCATAACCGAAAGCGGACAACTGGGTGGTTTGACCTTTGATGACAGCAGCCCTAGTCAGTCCGAGCTCCAGCCCGGGAACAGCGACCGTGACAGAACAGGTCGAAGAAACGGATCCAGATTTTACGGTAATGACAGCGGTACCTGCCTTTTTGGCGGTAATGACTCCCTTTTGAGAAACGGAAGCAATCTTTTTGTTTGAAGAAGAAAAAGAAAGCTTACAGGATTTTGAAGGAACCGCGGATAAAAGCTCCTGACAGCCAATATATGTAGTCAGATTCGAAGAAGACAGGGCGATGGTCAGCTTTTTGGCTGCATCGGCAGGCAGGGGGACGCTTAACAAAAAGATAAGCAGCAGGGATAGAAAGATCGAGCCGTATTTTTGGATTGATTTTTTCATTTCGTTCTCCTTTTTATAACAATTCATTTGCTTAGAGGAAAAATGCCCTTGCGAACAAGCATTTTTCCTCATTATAGCATGCAAAATTTTAATATGCAATGCAAAGAAGAGAGGTTTTTGTTGAGAAAAAATGGTAAAAATGCTGAAAATGTCGAAAATAAAAAAACTACTTGAAATTATAATGGAAACATGGTAGAATAATAGAGCTGTTCGTGAGAACCGGTTTTTTGCCGGAAATGATAAGAAACTGCGAATGTTTCCTATTATATAAGCAAGCAGAAACCAAAAGACTTATATAAAGAGGTGAAAAAGATGAAAGAAGGAATCCATCCAAATTATTATCAGGCAACAGTGACCTGCAACTGTGGAAACACATTTGTCACAGGATCGACCAAAGAAAGTATCCATGTGGAAATCTGTTCCAAATGCCATCCGTTCTATACGGGCCAGCAGAAGTCTGCAGCAGCTCGTGGACGTATTGAGAAGTTCAATAAGAAATATGGCATTAAATAACAGGAAAGTGATGCCTGAAAAGTTTTGTGTTATGAATGAAGAGTCAGAAAAAGAGGATGTGCAGTGCCATCCTCTTTTTTGTCAATTATACTCGTTAGCGAAAACCATTTCTGCTTTTCACTAACGGTATGGCAAGCTATTACGTTCATGAGTATGATGTTGGGGTCAAAAGTGCCATGCAATTTCATGAGTACATCAAATCACGAGGTTAAGGAGCTAGGCGTATGAAATTTTCAAATGTTGGAGGACAGGCTGTTTTAGAGGGCGTCATGATGAAAAACAAAAACCAATACGCAGTCGCTGTCAGAAAACCAGATCAGAAAATTGAGATTCAGACGGGAGAGTTTCACAGTGTGATTCCAGGCGAAGGGATTCAGAAAATCCCACTGCTTCGGGGGGTGGTCAATTTTTTGGATTCAATGATCTTGGGAGTAAAGACATTATCCTGGTCGGGAACTTTTTTTGAAGAAGAGGAAGAACCTGAGGAGGAAGGAAAATCCAAAAAAGAGGCAGAAACAGGGCACCTCAAAAGAGAAACGAAAGCTGGATCAGAGACAAAAACGGCATCCAAGACGAAAGATACCTCGGAGACCGTTCTTATGATCGGAACAGTTCTGCTTTCCCTGGCTATGGCAATTTTTTTGTTTATGTTTCTTCCGTATGCAGCAATGGAAGTATGCCGCAGGTGGATTTCCTCCGAGTGGATTCTTGCGACAATCGAGGGCGTGACAAAGCTGTTGATTTTTTTTCTGTATCTGTTCTTGATTTCTCTGATGAAGGATATCCAAAGAGTGTTTATGTATCATGGGGCAGAGCATAAATGTATCAACTGTATCGAACATGGAATGGATCTGACAGTAGAAAATGTGAAAAAGGCCTCCAGATATCATAAACGATGTGGAACCAGTTTTTTGTTCTTTGTCATCTTTATCAGTATTATCGTGTTTATTTTTGTTCATGTCCAAACGAGATGGCTGAGATTTCTGGTTCGTATTCTTATGATTCCTGTCATTGCCGGGATTTCCTATGAAGTGATCCGCTTAGCGGGCAGGAGCGATAGCCGCTGTTCCCTGCTGTTGAGCAAGCCCGGGATGCAGCTGCAAAAGCTGACGACCAGAGAGCCGGATGAGGATATGATTGAGGTGGGGATTGCTTCTGTAGAGGCAGTCTTTGATTGGAAGTCATTTGTGGAAGAAGTACGGAATGAGGAAAATACATGACGGATACGGGAACAGAAAAAAATAAGACCTATAGAGAAGCGCTGCTGTGGGGAGAAAAAAAGTTGGCAGAGGCAGGTATACAAGAGGCAGGATCGGATGCATGGCTTCTTTTTTCCTATGTATTAAAAATCAGCAGGGCGCAGTATTACCTGAAAGAAAAAGAAGAAATGCCCAAAAAAGAAGACAGGTGGTTTCGACAATTACTGGAACAGCGCTGTCAAAGGATTCCCCTACAGCAGATTACCGGGGAACAGGAATTTATGGGCTTTCCCTTTCAGGTCAATGAGCATGTTCTGATTCCGCGGCAGGAGACCGAGCTTTTAGTGGAAGAGGCGGTAAAGCGATATTCCTTTGGCAGGATTTTGGACTTATGTACCGGCTCCGGATGCATTATGATTAGTACGTTAAAGCTCCTGGCGAAAAAAGGTTTTCCGCCCTTATGCGGGGTCGGAAGTGACCTGTCGGAAGAAGCGTTAAAGATTGCCAGAAAAAATGCAGGGCTCCTAGCGCAGGAAGAACAGGAACAGAAGCTTTCCTTTACCTTTGTTCAGGGGGATCTGTTCGAACCGGTCACCGGAACCTTTGGCATGATCTTGTCCAATCCGCCGTATATCAAGAGCAGTGAAATCCCACATTTAATGAAGGAAGTACGTGAATTTGAGCCTATGATGGCGCTGGATGGAAAAGAAGACGGATTATATTTTTACCGGAAAATTTTAAGCCAGGCGTCGGCATATCTGGAAACGGAAGGATGGCTTCTTGTCGAGATTGGCTATGACCAGGGAGAAGCAGTAAAGGAGCTGTTCTTGAATGCGGGGTTTATGGAAATAGAGATACGAAAGGATTATGCCGGACTGGATCGGATCGTATCAGGAAAATGGAAGGGATTGAAGCAGTAAAATGTTGCTATGAACAGAGGAACTGTGAATAGTAACAGTAAAATAGCAGAAAGGAAGAGAATCATGTTTGATAAATTAGAAGATTTAGTACGCCGATATGAGGATGTCATGGCAGAACTGAATTCAGCAGAAGTGATCAACGACCAGGAGCGGTTCCGGAAACTGATGAAGGAGCAGAGCGACCTGAATCCGATTGTAGAGGCGTATAAAGAATATAAACAAAATCAGCAGAACATCGAGGAGAGCCTTCAGATGCTTTCGGAGGAAAGTGATGAGGAGTTAAAAGAGCTGGCAAAAGAGGAATTAAATGAATCCAAAGCAAAGGTCGAGGGCTTGGAAAAGAAGCTGAAGCTCCTTTTGCTTCCGAAGGATCCAAATGATGAAAAAAACGTAATCATTGAAATCCGTGCAGGAGCCGGTGGAGATGAGTCGGCATTGTTCGCGGCGGAAATATACCGGGTCTATGTAAAATATGCAGAAAAGAAGCATTGGAAGACGGAAATGATCAGCGTCAATGAAAATGGAATCGGAGGCTTTAAAGAGGTTTCGTTCATGATCACAGGTCAGGGTGCCTATTCCCGGTTCAAATATGAAAGCGGCGTGCATCGGGTGCAGCGTGTTCCGGAAACGGAATCCGGCGGGCGGATCCATACCTCGACCATTACGGTAGCTATCATGCCGGAGGCAGAAGAGTGGGATGTTGAGATCAATATGAACGATTGCAAATTTGACGTATTCCGGGCATCGGGAAACGGTGGTCAGTGCGTCAATACGACAGATTCCGCCGTTCGCCTGACCCATTTGCCGACAGGAATCGTCATTTCCTGTCAGGATGAAAAGTCCCAGTTAAAGAACAAGGAAAAGGCGCTCAAGGTGCTTCGTTCCAAGCTCTATGAATTAGAAGAGGCGAAGCGTCATGATGCAGAAGCGGATCTGAGAAAGAGCCAGGTGGGAACCGGAGACCGTTCAGAAAAGATTCGGACCTACAACTTTCCTCAGGGTCGCGTGACAGATCACCGGATCAAATTGACGACACACCGGCTGGATGCGGTGATGGAAGGAGAGATAGATGAAATCATTGATGCACTGATTTCAGCAGATCAGGCAGCAAAATTAGCCAAAATGAATGAGGCTTCATAAAGGATAGCTTTCTAAAAAAGGATGCGGGATGGCAACAAAAGACCGCATCCTTTTTTTAACCATTTTCCTGCTGTGAATAGTAACCATAAATTCGGTTTCCTATATAATAACCCTTGACATTCCCGGAAAAAGGAAGTACAATGTATTTGATATCAAAATGATATCAGTACAATATAAAAATTACATTACAAAACCGAAGGAGGAATCGTTATGAATGAAAAAGGAACACAGGAAAAGATTTTGCAGCCAAAGAGTGGCTGGGTGAGTCTGTTTGGCAATCTCTTTTTGATGATTGCGTTCTTTGCTTTTGCTATGCTGGAGATTTTGGGAGGAGAAGAGGAAAGATTATCGCCGCTTGCCATTCTTGCATTGATACTGTTTATCGTATATGATTTTATCATTGGACCGATTCTGTTCTGCGGACTAAAGGTGCTGCGGCCGAAAGAAGCTCTGGTACTGACCTTGTTTGGAAAGTATTCGGGAACCATCAAAACGGAAGGGTTCTATTTCGTTAATCCATTCAGCCAGTCGGTGAATCCGGCATATCAGGCCTATCAAAAACAGCTCATGAGCGGTGACAAAAATGTGGAGCGGAGCACAGCAGCTTTGTCCAAAAAGATTTCCTTAAAAACGATGACCCATCAGAACGAATGCCAGAAGATCAATGATGAACTGGGAAATCCGATTGAGATCAGTATCAATGTCATTTGGCGGATCCATGACACAGCGAAAGCCGTATTCGATGTGGACAATTATCAGGAGTTTTTGTCCCGGCAGGCAGATACAGCGCTCCGAAACGTGGCCAGGCTGTATCCGTATGACGTTTCCGAACATGGAGATGAAAAATCCCTGCGGGCTTCCAGTCAGGAGGTAGCAGATAAAATCAAAGAAAATCTGCAGGAAAAGGTTGAGGTCGCTGGAATCGAGATCATAGAAACGCGGATTGCCCACCTGGCCTATGCACCGGAAATTGCAGCAGCCATGCTCCAGAGACAGCAGGCAGCAGCAATTATCGAGGCACGGCAAAAGATTGTGGAGGGTGCTGTCGGCATGGTGGAAATGGCATTGAAAAAATTAAACGAACAGGAAATCTGTGAACTGGACGAAGAACGGAAGGCGCAGATGGTCAGCAATCTTTTGGTGGTACTTTGTGGAAATAAAGATGCACAGCCGATTGTAAATAGCGGTTCACTGTATTAAAAATAAGAGGTGATTTGATTGCCGAAGGAAGAAAATGGAAAAAAGCAGATTCTTTTGCGTGTATCAAAAGAATTATGGGAGGATCTGGCAGAATGGGCAGAGGATGATTTTCGATCCATCAACAGCCAGATTGAATATCTTTTGAGTGACTGCGTAAAAAAACGAAAAAAATCCATTACCAAAAGCAGGAAGGTCTACGAGGACTTTGCTAATGGAAACAAGCTTTCCGACGAGGAATACCAGGAGCTTTTAAAACGATATGGAATCGAAGCTCCATGAACAAAAGGAGAAAAATGAAAAAAATAGAAAAAGGATGTTTTCTGGTCTGCTCCAACGGCCTGGAACAAAAGAAGGAAAAAACAATCAAAGAGCTGCAGGATTTTTTTCAAAAGGAGGGGATAGAGCTAAGGGAGTCCCCCCATTTATATCGCAGCGAACATAGCGTGCAAAGCGAGCCGGCACCAAAAAGAGCAGAGAGATGCAATGCGGCATTTCAGGAGGAAAAAATGGATGCTGTCTTCGATGTTTCCGGTGGGGATCTTGCCATCGAGGTAGTACCGTACTTAGACTATGAAAGGATTGGGACATCGGAGGCAGTATTTTGGGGATATAGCGATCTGACCACAGTGATCAATGCTATTTATGCCAAGACCGGAAAGTCATCTATCCTGTTCCAGATCCGGAATCTGGCAGGAGAAAAGAAAAACGAACAGCAGCTTCGTTTTCTGGATGTCCAGGCCGGGGGAAACCGGCTGTTTGATGTCTCCATAGAAAGACAAAGCGAAAAAGAAATGGAAGGAATTCTAGTGGGAGGAAATATCCGCTGCCTTTTAAAGCTGGCAGGCTCAGAGTATTTTCCTGATCTTCAGGGAAAAATTTTGTTTTTAGAGTGTCTGCATGGAAAAGAGCCCCAGCTTCGCTCCATGTTCTCCCAGCTAAAGGTCATGGGAGCTTTTGAACAGGTAAATGGGATTCTTTTGGGAACCTTTAGTGAAATGGAGGAAGCAGGACAGGGGGAGATGCCAGAGAAATGGCTTATGGAGCTGACAAAGGACAGTCTGCCGATCGCTAGAACAACAGAGGTCGGACATGGAGCAGATTCCAAAGCACTGTGGATTGGGAAAAAGATCCGGGTGATGGAGGGAAAAATAAGATATTTTGAATGAATGCGTTTACCATATACAAAAAGAAATACGGAAGGAGAAAGTATGCTGGATAAGATAGAAGAAAAAAAGAAAATAGAGAAGGATGCTCCGGCAATCGTCACCTTAAAAAAAGGAGAAGGACGTACCATCAAAGCAGGTGGAGCCTGGATCTATGACAATGAAATTGAATCGATTGTCGGTCATTTTACCAATGGAGATATTGTCATCGTTCATGATTTTGATGGATATCCCATGGGAAAAGGCTTTATCAATCAAAAATCAAAGCTCCGGATCCGGATGATGACCAGAAAAAAGGATCAGGTCGTTGATGAAGAGTTTTTAAGAGAACGTGTCAGGACGGCATGGGAATATCGGAAAAAGACCGTCGATACCAAAAGCTGCCGGCTGATCTTTGGAGAAGCAGACTTCCTGCCGGGTCTGGTCGTGGACAAATTTTCAGATATCCTTGTCGTAGAATCCCTGGCGCTGGGAATCGACCGGATGAAGGAAACGATTCTGGAACTGTTGATTGAAGAATTAAAAAAAGATGGAGTAGAAATCCGCGGAGTCTATGAAAGAAGCGATGCCAAGGTTCGGCTGAATGAGGGGATGGAACGAAAAAAAGGTTTTTTGGGACCGGAATTTGACACAAAAGTCGAAATCGAAGAAAACAACGTCCGTTACCTGGTGGATGTGAAAGAAGGACAAAAAACAGGATTTTTCTTGGATCAGAAAGAGAACCGGAGAGCAATACAAAAGCTCTGCAAGGATGCGAAGGTGCTGGATTGTTTTACCCATACCGGTTCTTTTGCTTTAAATGCGGCATATGCCGGAGCAAGGGAAGTCCTTGGCGTAGATGCTTCCGAAACCGCCTGTGAGCAGGCCAGAGAAAATGCTGCCTTGAACGGACTGGAGGATCGGACGACATTTTTATGCGCCGATGTGTTTGAACTTCTTCCAAAGCTGGAAAAAAAGAAGGAGACCTTTGATGTTGTCATCTTAGATCCGCCGGCATTTACCAAATCACGTCAGTCCATCAAAAATGCTGTAAAAGGCTATCGGGAGATCAATCTCAGGGCGATGAAGCTGGTAAAGGACGGGGGATATCTTGCGACCTGCTCCTGTTCGCATTTCATGGATGAGGCATTATTCGCTAAGACAATCCATCAGGCAGCCAATAATGTACATAAGCGGCTGCGGCAGGTAGAATTTCGTACCCAGGCGCAAGATCATCCCATTCTTTGGGCAGCAGAGGAATCTTATTATTTGAAATTTTTTATTTTCCAGGTCTGCGAGGAGAAATAGTAATAAGGAGCTCTTTGCGTTACTATTGTTACAGATGACACACCAGGATAGGTCATAGAGGGGAGGAATATTTGTGATTTATGAAAACATAGAAGAAACAGAGCACGTCATATTAGTTGCAGTAGATATCGATGAACAGAATCTGCTATCGTATGATGCGGATACTTCCTTGGATGAGCTCGCTGAACTTGCCGATACTGCGGGGGCAGTAGTTGTAGGCAGACTCATTCAGAAGCTTCCACATAGTAATCCGGCATCCTATATCGGCAGTGGAAAGATGGAAGAACTCAAAAGCATGATATATGCAGCCGGTGCTGACGGCATTATCACAGATGATGAGCTTTCGCCTGTGCAGATGTCGAACCTTTCCAGAGAGCTTGGGGTCAAAGTGATGGATCGAACGATGGTGATTCTGGACATTTTTGCT
>CADBUD010000119.1 GCA_902797785.1 uncultured Lachnospiraceae bacterium | reverse complement strand
GGTATAAAAATGATGCGCACGGATTTTGTAAGGAAAATGTCGCTTTCAGCGACCAAAATCCGGCGCGACTCATGAACAAAACGGCAGACCATTTCGTTCATGAGTATATGAAACCAAGAATGACTTTTGACGGGCAGCGAATCAACAGTATCTTGCGAAAATGAATAACATAGAAATCGTAATGACAATGATCGTAGCCGGGATTGCTGTTTTACAGTATTTTCCCCATCCAATCATGTAGCCGTTCTTTTGGGCGACAGAAGTACCTACGACATTGGCAGAGGCACCGATCGGTGTTGCGCTTCCGCCGACATCCGTTCCAATCGCCAAAGTCCATGCGAGAGTCGTGGACGGAAAGCCCTGTGTCTCGGCCAATGACTTGATGACCGGAATCATGGTCGCGGCAAATGGAATATTGTCCACAACGGCACTGGCAACGGCAGAGAGCCAGATGACAATGGCAACAACAACAAGGATATTGCCGCCGCTCAACTTACCGATCAGATTTGCTAACAGCTCCAGAATTTTCGTTTCTTCCAGGCCACTGACGACAACGAAGAGACCGATAAAGAAAAGAAGCGTCTTATAATCCACTTTTTTCAAAAGCTCCGGGGTGTCTTTTCCGGCAGCGATCAAGGTGATGATCGCAATGAAGGTTCCAATAAAGGCAACCGTCAGACCGGTCGCTGCATGGGATACCAAAAGTACAACGGCACAGCCAAAGATGATACTGCTGATAATAAAATCTTTTTTGTTCGTAATGGCGCTTTCCGGTGTCGGAAGAGCCTTGATATCTGCCTCAGAAACGGTTTCGCTAAGCAGCTCCTTGCGGTAGGCCAGATAAAAGAAGACAATGACAACGATCAGATTGATAAAAGCAATCAATCCGGTATTCGTTAAAAACTCCGCAAAGGAATAGCCAAGAGACGTTCCGATAATAATGTTTGGCGGATCTCCGCACATGGTCGCGGAACCACCGAGATTCGCACAAAAGATTTCTGATAAGATCATTGGAACCGGATCAAATTTTAGCAATTTTCCCAGTTCGACGGTAACGGCAGCCAAAAACAGGATGACGGTAATACTGTCAATGAACATGGCCAGAACAAAGGACATGACCATGAAGGAAATCAGCAGCGGTACCGGTTTGTAGTGTACGAGCTTGGCCAGACGCATGCATAGCCAGCGGAAAAATCCGGCCTTTGCCATTCCTTCGACCATGATCATCATTCCGGCAATGAACAGAATCGTAGCCCAGTTGATTCCGGAGGACTCTTCGGCTGATTCCCCGGCTGAATACCAAAAGCTTGGCTGAATAAAACATTTAAGGTTGAGCGAATTAAAAATAGCAGATGGATCTCTCATACAAATGCCAAAGACAATGACCAAAGTCGCCAGCCCACAGGCAAGGGTGATGTATTGGCGCTCGATCTTATCCATGACGATGAGAACGAACATAAGGATAAATATGGCAAGAGCCATGATCTGAGTAATGGACAACATGATTTATATCTCCCTTCGTGCATTGATATATTCTGACAGGATACGAACGGTTCCATCTACTCCGAGCCATCCGCTGTTGATGCAAAGATCGTAGCCGCGGGAATCCCCCCATTTCCAATCGGCATAAAGATTGTGATATTTTTTTCTTTTGCTGTCATGACGTTCGATTTTGGAAATGGCGTCTTTTTTGGACAGATGATATTTTTTCATGATCCGCAGAATCCGGTCTTCCATGCTGCCCAAAATAAAGAAGGAGGCCAGTTCTTTATAATCCCGGAGGACGGTCTCTCCGCATCGGCCAACGATGACAAAGGATTCTCCTTTTTCGGCCTCTTTTTTGATAAAATCAAACTGCATATGCGCCAGGTTTTCCTCCATGGAATTGGAAAAACCGCGAACCCGCCGGTGGATGATCATCTTCGGCAGCTGTTCGTCAAAACGATCCATCTGCCGAGTCAGCTTTTTGTTTCCCTCGAACATCTGATCCAGCAGATTTCTGTCATATAATTTGATTCCAAAGTTTTTTGCCAGTTTTTCTGCGATTTCATGTCCGCCGCTTCCAAACTCTCGACCGACAGAAATCAAAAGTTGTTCTTTCATTTGTCTGCACCTGCTTTCTCATCTTTTTATGAACAGTGGAAATCATACCACCACAGATGGGGAAATGTCAATGGTTTTTTCTTATTAAATGGGGAATTTCTTGAAAAAGAACAAAGAGTGTGGTATAGTAAAAAATAAGTGAGCTTGTAAACAGGTATTGATAGAGGTGAAATCTATGGAATCAAAAAAAATGACAGTCGGACAGGAAAATGAATTAATCGCCGGTGTATTAAAGGAAACCGAGCGATTTGTCCATAAAGCCGGCTATACAGGGAAAATGGCACTGCATATAAATTTGCTGGTAGAGGAGGTTCTTAGTATGGTCAGGACTCTGACCGGAGATTTCTTTGCCAGCTTCTGGCTGGAGAGTGATGAAGAGGAGTGCCGAATCTATGTGGATGCGGTGGCTGATGTGGACTGGGATAGGAAACAGGAATTTTTGTCGCTCTCCAAAAATCACAAAAAAAAGCCGGAGAAAGGAATTATGGCAAAAATCGGCGGCTTTTTTGAGAAGCTGCTAAATCCACAGGAGGGTGGAGAAAATGCGCGAGATGCTTTTGGCTTTTATGGACAGATGTATTTTGCGGGATTTTCTGAGGATGTGATGATGAATCAGAGTCCGGCGACCTGGTCTCTGTCAGAGTATAAAAAGGCACTGTCAGAAACGCTGAAAAATGGCTCCGGTGCTGAGGATGCCTGGGATGAACTGGAAAAATCGATTATCGCAAATCTGGCAGATAATGTGATTGTCAGGGTCAAGGATGACCGTGTGACCATGATCATCGTAAAAAAGAAATATAAAAAAGAAACATAAAAAACAAAAAGGAGGAACAAAAAATGTTTCAAATTTCAAAAAAATCAAATGGATCCGGACTGGTTCTTTTTCTTGAGGGGAGACTGGATACTGTGACAGCTCCACAGCTGGAGGAGGAAATCAATAGCTCTTTAGAGGGGGTTTCTGAGTTGATTATGGATCTTTCAAAGCTTCAGTATATTTCCAGCGCGGGACTTCGTGTGCTTCTTTCTGCACAGAAAGCGATGCACAAGCAGGGAGAAATGATCGTGAAGCACCCATCCGAAGAGGTGATGGAAATCTTTGATGTTACCGGATTTTCTGATATTCTGACCATCGAGTGATCGTTCGAGGAGGAAAACGGGTGAAAATCGATTCACATCAGTCAAAGCGTGACAGTATCCTGCGGGCAGTATCCGTTATGATTGGAATTGGAGTCAACTTTCTGCTGGCCTTTATTTCCTTCCGGCTTCAGCTTCCAATTGCCCTGGATACGGTCGGGACGATTGGAATGGCGTCCATAGGAGGACTTTTTCCAGGAATCATGACAGCGGTAATGACCAATGCGTTCTGTACAGTGTTTAATATTCAAACGGTTTATTTTGGGTTTGTTAATGCGCTGCTTGCAGTTTTTACGGCATGGTTCGTAAGAGAAAAATCTTTCCGCAGCCTGAAGAACATCTTCCTTTATATTTGGGTATCAGGTCTTTGCTGCGGAGTTCTCCATGCGCTGATTCAATGGGCGGTGCTTGGAGAAGGAAAAAATTATCCCACACCATTGCTGTTTGTGGAAGCAGAGCTTTTGACCAATGTTATAGATAAGGCGGTTTCTCTTGGGGCAGTGCTGCTGATCCTGCATTTTTTCCCCGAAGAACTTCGCGTGAGGATAAAAAACAGCGGATGGCGACAGCGTCCCCTGACCGTAGAGGAAATCAAAGCCTTAAACTTCCGCAAAGGAGAGGTCCGTCATTCGATAAAACGAAGAATGACGTATATGTTATTCGTGGTTGCGCTTGCCTTTACTTTTATCATGAGCTGGACCGGGATTCGGCTGTATTTTAAAAATATCAAGGCGGAGAAAACAGAAATAGCGCGTTGTGCAGCGAAATTTACGGCAGAAATGATTGATCCGGGAAAAATCGGAGAGTATCTTCAAAAAGGAGAAGCAGCAAACGGGTATCGTGAAACAGAGGAAATGCTTGCCCGAATCCGTGAAAATGCGGCAGGCGTAAAATATCTCTATGTGATGCAGATCAAAGAGGATGGATGCCATATCGTATTTGACCTTGATACAGAGGAGTCTCCAGGTCGTGAACCCGGAGAGGTGATCGAGCTGGATGAGGCATTTCAACCCTATCTTTCAGATTTATATGAGGGAAAGGAAATCGAGCCAGTCGAGAGTGACGGCATTACCGAATGGCTGGTGACGGCCTATTATCCGATTCTGGATGAGCTTGGAACCTGTGTCGGCTATGCCGGAGCGGATATTTCTTTATCCTATATGTCGGATTATATGTCGGATTTTCTGCTGCGCGTCACATTGATCATGTCCGGCTTTTTTGTGCTGATCCTAGCCTATGGGCTGTGGGTGACCGGAGTCTATATGGTGTATCCGATCGATCATATCGTAACAGAAGTAGAAAGATTTATTGAAGCAGGGGATGATCAGGAGCAGCTGGACAAATCTGTCCGGGAGCTGCGCTTAATCGATATCCACACCGGAGATGAAGTGGAAAAGCTGTATCACGCGGTCTGCAATATGGCAGCCAATCAGGCAGAGCAGCTTAGGAGCATCCGGCACTTTTCAGAATATACGGCCAGGATGCAGGATGGCCTGATCATTACGATGGCAGATCTGGTGGAGAACCGGGATTCAGATACCGGTGCTCATATCCAAAAAACGGCAGCATATGTAAAAATCATTGTAGAGGGACTAAAGAAAAAAGGATATTATGCAGAAAAGCTGACCCCGAAATTCATGTCAGATGTGGTACGGAGCGCTCCGCTTCACGACGTAGGAAAGATCAATATTCCGGATAAGGTTCTGAACAAACCGGGAAAGCTGACGGATGAAGAATATGAGATCATCAAAACACACACCACAGCCGGGAAGGACATCATGGAAAAGGCAATCCGTACCGTGGAAGGGGAAAACTACCTAAAAGAAGCAAGGAATATGGCAGCCTATCATCATGAGCGCTGGGACGGACGGGGATATCCGGAACGTCTGCATGGAGAGGTGATTCCTCTTGCGGCCAGAATCATGGCAGTTGCGGATGTGTTTGATGCGCTGACCTCTCCGCGGGTCTACAAGCCGCCGTTCCCGATCGAGAAGGCATTGGCGATGATCGAGGAGGGAGCAGGCAGTCAGTTCGATCCCAAATGCGTAGAGGTCTTTTTGGAGTCGATTTCGGAGGTAAAGAAAGTCTTAAAGAAATATCAGGAGAATAGTTCAATGGAGGATGATGAATAAAAAGAATGGAATCACAGGACAGAGCGCAAAGAAAAAAGAGAATATGTCTCATGGGAACGGTCATTTTGATCCTGCTGTTTCTATGTATGGCAGTTCTTTTGGGGATGGGAAGAACGTATACAGCGGTGCTTGAGATTCCCGGGACGATAAAAGACAAGACAGATTACCATGTCTGGCTCGAGAAGGAGGGAATCGTGGCACTGACAAATGAGCGATGGGAGCAGGGAAAGCTATATCTGACGTTTCGCTCGATTTCCCGGGGACGAGTCTTTTTTCGCGTAGAGGCAGGTGACCAGAATTATGGCATGGCATTTCTGGAGGTCCATCCGCTGGGCATCATTACGTATAACAATGTGTTCGGGGACTGCCGGGGCGGCCGTGTCGTTCCAATCTCTGTTCTTCTTCTTATGCAGATGATCTTCTACGAACGATTTGAAATATTCCGGCGGGAAAGCAGGGGAAATCTTTATCAGGAAAAAAACATAAAAAATGTAGGTCTTCTTATTTTCCTGGGCTTTTCTGTTTTTTGGCAGATTCTTCAGATTCACTCCTATCATGGACTGGTCGGGATCCTTTCTTCTGTCAAAGATTCCGCAGGAGCATTTTCTGTCCTGGTTCTTCCCATCGTTTTTCTATCGTCGGTGCTCGTGACGATAAAAAGCATTCAGCTGATGCACCAAGAAGGAAAAAGCTTAAAAAACATGCTTGGGATTTTTCTGGGACTTACAATCTGTATCGGGACGATTCTTCCAAAGGTTCTGGGGGAATATTTACAGAGAAGCACCCTTTTCGATGTACATAATGAACAGGGGATGGCTCTGTATGTGGAAATGTTTTTAGAAAGCATGCTTTCTGTTGCTGTGGTCTATTTTGAGTGCATCCTGCTTGGTACGATTATTTTCGGGGTGAAGGCAGCGCGCCACATGCCGGCATTTGACAAGGATTATATTTTGATTTTAGGATGCCGGATCAAAAAAGATGGAACGCTTCCACCACTGCTTCGTGGAAGAGCAGACCGGGCCATCGACTTTGCCGGGCGTCAGAGCAGATCGAGGCAAAAGGAGCTGGTCTTTGTCCCTTCCGGCGGAAAAGGAGAGGACGAAATCATGGCAGAGGGAGAAGCCATCGGTCGGTATCTGCAGGAGCAGGGGATTCCAAAGGAACAGATTCTCGTTGAAAATCAGTCGGATAATACCAGGGAAAATTTTTTATACAGCATGGAGCTGATCCGCAGACATTGGCGAGAGCGGGGAAAAGTAAATGAGCCTAAGATCGCATTTTCAACGACCAATTATCACGTCTTCCGTTCCGGAGTATTGGCAGGAAAAGAAGGTATTGCGGCGGAGGGAATCGGAAGCAGGACCAAGAGCTATTTTTGGATCAACGCCTTTATCCGGGAATTTGTCGCCGTTCTCTATGAGGAAAAAAAGACCCATGCCAGAGTGCTTGGTATGCTGTGCGTGATGATTTTTTGTATGGTGGGGCTATTGTATTATTCTGCGTTTTAATCGGGCATAGATTAGTATTGAAACAAAAAATAGGAGGATGCAGTATGGAGACAAAAGAACTGAACATAGAAGCAGAGGTGGATAACCTTTCAGCGGTGCAAACTTTTTTAAAGGAGCAGCTGGACGAAGCAGGATGTCCGAAAAAAAAGTGGATGCAGATCAGGGTGGCAGCAGAAGAAATTTTCGTG
>CADBUD010000118.1 GCA_902797785.1 uncultured Lachnospiraceae bacterium | reverse complement strand
TCCTAACTCTTTGCACTGGATACAACGGAGTCAAAGATTGCATTCCGTTCAGACTGCAGCTCCTCCAACATTCGTTTTGCCATGTCGGAGACCTCTCCTTGTCCGTACTCTCCGGAATAGGAACCTGTTGCCGCATTAAATTTTTTCTTGTCCTTTGGCTTGGCAGCTTCTTCTTTTTCTTTTTCTGCTTTCTGTTCCGCTTCCATGCGTTCGGTCTCCAGTCGTTCGGCTTCTAAACGTTCCTCTTCTTTTTTACGTTCCAGCTCCTCTGCCTGCTCTTTGGTCAGGTAGAGGACATTGTATCCTTTTACCAATGTACGGCTCATTTTGGCTTTTCTATCTCGTTCATCGATGAGATCTCTCATTCCATTCTGTCCATAACCAGGTGCCATACATTTTCCTCCTTTCCTATTTTATCAAAAAAACGGAATGTGGCATATTGTCACTTTTTCCAAAAAATCCATGCCGTTTTTTTGCTTTTTATGTATATTTTAACTTATTTGATTTGGAAAGTAAAGATATTGTTCAAAAAAAACACGAAGACATCATTCATGGTTACGATTCACCGTCCCCCTCCCGGCATTCGGATTTCCCGCTGATTCGCAGCTATTCCGGCTTGATAATACTGATCAGAATCCTGACAGTCCTCTATGCCCGTACACCCGACATTTATTAAGGGCTGCTTCCAGTTCCTCACATCATCATATCTCTCAAACTTTGTTTCCGTTGTGATCAATGACCACACCTTCCCTCACATCCTTCAATGCCTTGCCAATGATTTAAAGAGTACATTCTTTTCCAATCCTGCCATCCATTTACCTTCAGATTGTTTTTTATCACGAACACACTCCCGTTAAGAATGGTACACCTGCAGACATGCTCATTTACAAATGTCAAACATTTCTGTACTTCTTTTTAGTTCATTGACAATAGGCAAATGCTGCGGACATGCCTTTTCGCACTGGCGGCATCCGACACAGTCCGATGCTTTATGCCCTTCTGATATCGCTTTCTGATAATCCTTTTTTGCCTCTGCCATCTGCCCATTCCCAAGCTGCTTGTTCATTGCAGAAAAAATCTCCGGAATCCTGATTTGTTTCGGACAGCCCTCTGTACAATAATGACAGGCTGTACATGGAATCGTAGAAGAATTCCCGAGAATCCTCTGTGCCTTCCAGATAATCCTCTGTTCTTCTTCATTCAGAGGCTTAAAATCTTTCATATAAGAGAGATTATCCTTCATCTGTTCTATGTCTGACATTCCTGACAGCACTGTGATAATCCCATCCAGAGATGCCACGAACCGGATCGCCCATGAAGCATAAGACATATCCGGGTGATATTCCCGAAACAGCTTCTTCACTGCCTCCGGCGGATCTGCAAGTGTGCCTCCTTTTACCGGCTCCATGACCGTAATGGATTTTCCATGCCTCCTTGCCACTTCATAATTTGCCCTTGAAGTAACAGACGGATTTTCCCAATCCGCATAGTTGAGCTGAAGCTGTATGAAATCTACTTCCGGGTGTTCCGTAAGCACCTGGTCTAAAAGCTCAGGTCCCGCATGAAAAGAAAATCCGAAATATCTGATCAGTCCTTTCGCTTTCTGCTCCTTTACAAAATCCCACAAATGAAACTTATCATATTTTCTATAGTTATTTTCCATAAATGCATGAAGCAGATAGTAATCAAAATAACCTGCCCCTGTCCGCTTCAGGCTGGTAAAAAACTGGTTTTTGGCAGCTTTTTCCGTAGGAGCCATCATAAAGGCATTGATCTTTGTCGCCAGAGTATATGACTGTCTCGGATACCGGTCTACCAATGCTTTTTTAATTGCCGCCTCGGAACCCGTATAGACAAACGCTGTATCAAAATAGGTAAATCCGGCGGCCATAAAAAGATCCACCATCTTTTTGACCTGTTCAATATCTGTACCAAGTCCCTTTTTCGGCAGACGCATCAGTCCAAAGCCTAACTTCGGGACTTCTTTCCCAAAATAATCCGACATACTTCCGTCCTTTCTGTTATCCTCACTATTGGTATCAATGAAAAACTCAATCCTTTAAAACTATGGTCAATGTTTTGCGTCTAGACGCTAAAACAGCTCTTTTCGTAAAAAGGTTGCTTATTTACCTCGCTTTCTGAATTTCAATATTATCCTGCAAAAGATCTGATATATTATCCGTGTCCATTTGTATTTTGTCTATGCGCTCCATATCGATCCTGGCAATACGACATTTTATCGGAGTCTCCTCCTGTACAGGCGTTAATTGCTTTTCTATCCTGTCCCTGACTATATCCTTCTTTTTCCCGGGAATATCAGTAGCATCTCCAAGAAAATAAAAACCGCACCATAACACTGATTCATCGTATCCCTTCCTGCATATCTCCTTCACCTTTTCCTGCCAGCTTTGATCTATAAGTCCGTAGTCCATCAAATATTTAAGCTTCATTTTAAGCTCTTCAAACAGCATTCTACCATTTTCTGGCTTCATAGCCCTGACAAAATCCTCATAGTGCTTTTTCAAATTATTTTCTTTTCTATCCATACTCATTCCAAGATATTTGAATTCGATTAGACCGAAGGATTTTCCGTCAAATACGACGAAATCAGCTCTGGGATGTTCATTTTTCTTTTTAAAAAGATGCGTCTCAACATCTATTACGACCATATTCTTCTCATTTTCCTTCCAGATGGATTCAAGCATACTGTGTTTGGCGATAACACACTGTATGCTCTTCTCCTGCGGGTAGGACGGATACGTCTTATGAACCGATCTGTTCAGATATCTCGTATATGCCGCAAATACACTTAGATCCAGAAATTCCGAGTCTATCCTGCCGGACTTCTTATCATGAATTTTCAGAAGCTTTTTATACTTTTCATCAGCAGGCATGTCCAGTCCATCAAACAGTCCTTCCTGGCAGAACACTTCTGGGGATAACTTTTTATTTTTGTATCTATCCTGAAGATATGGTACATAGCCCTTGCTTCCTTTGGATAAGACAACATCACCTGTCTTTGTATCTATTGTAGCAATGCTTCCACCATATGCCCATAGTCTCATTTTTCCTTCATATTTCTTTGAAGCATCCTCCGGTCCAAGTATCAGAAGAGGTTTTTTGAGTACGTTCAGATTGTTTACAAGCCCGTACTTCTCCCCTGTAAACATATAATGAAATTCATATTGACGGCTAAGTTGGTTCAGATAATTCTTTACTTCCTCGTTGATTGACAGTTTCATACATTTGTCCATATTCATTTAATTCGCCTTTCTATCTTTCTCCCTTTTTTTCCTTCCATTGTTCGTATTTCGTGAAATCAGCGCAAGAAGCAGTTCTCATCGGCAACAAACCTTGTGCCATCATGAAAGTGGACTCAGAATGATTCTTCTCAAATCACTGGCATCTGCAGGTTCAGAGTCTCCTTCCCAGATAAATCTGTCCAGGGGATACCAGCCGCATAAATCTGTCAACTCATCAAATGCCATATAATACTCATATTCCGTTACTATTCACAGCTCCGCTGTTCATAGCAACAAAATGCACACAAATACTCCCTTCGGTCGTATTTGGCGCACTGATGCCCCGGAT
>CADBUD010000117.1 GCA_902797785.1 uncultured Lachnospiraceae bacterium | reverse complement strand
TTCCTGTGTTTCCGGTTCCTGTGTTTCCGGTTCCTGTGTTTCCGGTTCCGGCTCCTACCTTTCCATTCCCTACGTTTCTTTCGTTCCCGCTTTCTTCATTTCTGCTTCTTTCGTTCCTATTTTCTTCGTCCTCTGTCTTTTCCTCGTTCAGATTCTGATCTTTCTGCTGGTCCGGTTCGGTTTCTCCGGTCGGATGTTCTTTCTCTCGCAAATCGGGAACATCAGTTTCTTCCGTGTTTTGATTTCCGTCCAGTTCTGAATCACTCTGTATTTGGACCGCTTCCTTTTTAGAATCCAACCCGTTTCTTTTCCAGGCCTCTACGGTTTCTTTTGATATCTCCAGGGAGCTTTTCCCCATCTGATAGTTCGTGGAAGCCTTTGCATTTCTCTGTTCGATCGGATTTTTAGGAAGATCTCCTTTGTGAAACAGAACAAAGGCAGTCAACAGTCCTAGACCAAGCAGAATAAAGCAGGTCAACGCCAGGTTCTGTTTGTTTCTCTTTTTCTTCTCCACTCTCTTTTGCTCCTTTTACAACATATCGTACACGAACTTAGGAGCTGTGCACTGTTTTTCGCTTAAACAAAAGATGTCTATCTGCCCTGCGGAAGGACAAGGCGGAGCTGTCGTCCCACCTCATGCCTCTGATTTGTCAGCAAGATTCCACCTCGCTCCAAGAACATTTCTTTTTCCTCCACTTCCCAGATCTTTGTCCCCTCAGTTTTCCATCCGGCGCTCAAAAGCTTTTTCCATACCTCGAACTCGATTTCTTCGTCTCCCACCTCATAAAAGACCGGTTCATCCAACTGGCAGTCCTGCCAGCAGGCATAATATGTCATCCCCCTGCTTCGCAGCCAGCTGCTGATGGAAAAAAACATCCCCACGGCCCATTCCAGATATTCCGCCCGATTTTTCTCTTCTTCCTCCGGCAGAATATTGTCAAACATGAGACAAACGGTATGATCGACAGGTCTTGCCGGCAAGGATACCATGAGCGTCTGAAATTTTCCCGAAAGCTTCCAATGAATCTGTTTTCTGGAATCTCCCGCCTCAAACTCCCGGATTTCCGCCATTTCTCCGGGTTCCTTTCCGATTCCCCACTCCTCATATTCCTCCGGTTCACTCTCCGACAGAACTTTCACAAATTCCTCCGGTTCATAAGATAACATCGGCGGAAAGACATGACAGGATGCTGTATGTTTTTGCACCATTTTTTTCAGATCTGCTTTTTTTGAAATGATGCCGAACAGGTCAAAAAAAGAAACCTCCATCAGCTCCACTAGAATGCATCCGCCATGCTCCGGTATATACTCAAATTCGATTTCCTCCTGTTTCTCATAGCTCTCTCCAAAAAGGATCATCACATCCTCCTCCAGAGTAAGCTGATTTTTCAGCTTCAGGCGAAACGCATAGGAAGTCCCTGAAAAAATAGCAGGATGCCAAAATATAAGCTTTCCCTTGACCGGCTGCTTCCCATCGGAAATCTGCGGGAGGATCATCTGAACTGTTCCGGCTCTTCCTGACAAAAAAGAACCAGCAAAGGTCAGACCTGCGGTTATCAGCAATGCCAAAAAAAGGAGAAGGTACAGATTCTGTAAAAAAATAACATAACAGAAAAGAAGGCAGACCTCCAAACCTCCCCAGAACCACCTGCGTTTATTTTGTTCACTCATGGAAGGCCGACCTCTTTTACTACTTCTCCAATCACCTGCTCCGCATTCTGATGTTTCATCCGTGCAGCCGGTGCAAGGATGAGCCGATGGGTGCAGACATCCGGAAAGACCTCCAGTACATCCTCCGGAATCACATAGTCCCTTCCTTTCATCCCGGCATAGGCCTTTGCCATAGAACAAAGCGCTAATGCTCCCCTTGGACTCACTCCCAGCCGAACCAGCTCGTGATGCCTGGTCGCCTCGGAAAGTCTCGTCACATATTCATAAATTTCGTCAGAAACAAAAATACTCTCCATCTCTTTTTGCAGCCGTAAGACCTCTTCCTTGTCGGTCACCTGTTCGATTTCTTCCAATGGATTTTTCTGATGCCGTTCTTTTAAGATATTCACCTGGCTTTGAAAATCCGGATATCCCATATGCAGGCGGATCATAAAACGGTCCAGCTGGGAATTGGGAAGCATCTGGGTCCCGGCACTTCCAGAGGGATTTTGTGTCGCCAGCACAATAAAGGGCTGTTCCAGCTGCCGGGTCACTCCGTCTACCGTGACATTTCCCTCTTCCATGACCTCTAAGAGCGCTGACTGCGTCTTGCTGGAGGTACGATTGATTTCATCTGCCAAAAGCAGATTTGTGATCGCCGCCCCCGGAACGTAGACGAACTTTCCTGTCTCTTTCTGATACATGGAAAAACCAGTCACATCCGAAGGCACACTATCCGAAGTGAACTGGATCCGTTTGTACTCCAATCCCAGCACGGTTTTGAACGTCAGGGCCATTGTCGTTTTCCCTACTCCCGGAACATCCTCCAGCAAAATATGGCCTCCCGCCAGGATTGCGGTCAGAATTTTCTCCACAATCGTTTCTTTTCCTACAATGACTTTATTGACTTCTTTTAAGATTTTTTCTATTGTCTTCACCTTTTCCTCCTTGAATATTCCCATTCTTTTCCTTACAAAATCCGTGCGCGTCATTTTAAATCGTTTGCGAACACCGGCAATGGTTTTAGGACAGTCCGCCTCCCAGCAGGAAAATTGACTGTGAACAGTAACACCTTATCATAAAATTCAAAAATTGTCCAACTATGAATCGTAATCTCCAACTATCCCGAAGTTACTATTCACAGACACATTACCGAATCTGCAGGGCACGTAAGGTTTCGTAAATATTCAATTCTCCATATCCCCAGACCGTATTAGGATATTCTCCCAGTCCGCTCCGCTGTGCTCCAAGGATAAAATAATTTTTAATTTTGATTCCATCCATCAATGTGTCGTTTCCTCTGATGATTCCCCATTCCATCAAAAGTGCAGCGGCTCCAACGGCAAGGGCTGAAGCCCCGCTGCTGCCAAAGGAATCTTCTGCCGCTGCCACATCCGGTTTTACGATTCCCAGACGGTTATATCCCCGTCCGGAACTGCTGTTTGCCGCATTTGTAATGGCGTCATAGGCTCCAACGCAAAAGGCGTCCTCCGCACAAAAGGGCTCAGTCAAGGTAACATCCGGATCAGGCTCCAAAAAATAAGTATCCCCCTCCATAAACTCTGTCATAGGCAGCCACATATCAAAGATTCCATTCCGGGTGCCGCTGCCATATACCCGGATCTTCCATATTCCGCTAGAGGGATTTTGAAATCTCATAAAAATCAATTCCGCTCCTTCCATCATGGAAACCAGCCGAAAATCTATCGACAGATCCGTTCCCTCAAAAATGAACTGAAACCGTTCACTCTGGTTTTGTCTGATGGGAAGGCGGGGAATCCTCTCGCCCAGCGGCGACACGATTTCCACGGTGTACACGGTCGGTATTTCTCCCCAGATTTCTAAAGTGAATCCTTTTGTCTGCTCTGCCACCCGTATTTCTACGTCCTTGTAGCTTTCGGAAATGGACGTCTTTCCGCGATAATGGTGCCGCTTATCTCCTTCGTTTCCCGTTCCTCCTACCATAGCAAAGCCAACCTCCCAGCTAAGCCGCTTCAACGTGTTTCCCAGCGGAGATCTGCCGGAATGATCTCCCTGATTCGTCCCCAAAGCGATTCCCATGACCATTGGCACATCCTGCTCCAACGCAAATCGCTCCAAAAAATCAATCGCGCACAAAAGATCCGATTCCTGAAAGCATACTGCTCCTTCCCGAATCTGATAAAAATCCTTTAGATACTGCTTTGCCTCTTTTAGTTTTACAATGACTAAGGACGCCTCCGGTGCCGCTCCCAGATCTTCATCCAGCCTCTGATCCTGATATTGTGCCGTATCTCCCTGAAACGCCAAGGATCCCGCAGCGATCCTCGCCACTCTCGTCCCGTGTCCATTGGAATCTGTGACTGGCACCAGATTTAATGGATTATCCGATTGAAGCGCGCGATCGATCTCTTCTTTACTATATACCCTTCCATAGCGCACGACCTTCTCCTGATTTTCATCGGGGAAAAAACGCCTTTCCACCTCCTGCCCCTGATCTTCCCCCGTCAGGATTCCTTCATGCCAAAAATCCCTGAGAAGCTCCCGGTATCGGTCTCTTATTTCCTCTGTCGGAAGCTCTTCCGGCAGCACGTTCTGATCCCAGATACTTAAGATTCTTGTACTTCCATCCGCATTCCGAAATGCCGGATTCAGATAATCGATTCCCTCTCCTGTCAAGTAGTTGCAAACAATTTTTTGACCATTTGTTACTATTCACAGTCGATTTGATAAATGAAAGAGATTCGTCGTGCTTGCACGTAAGAAACTCTTTTATTTAGCAAATTTTCCTGCTGTGAAGCTTAGAACCCCTCCCAGAATGAGGATTTCAGGCGCGAATGCGCCGGGAGAGCTGCGAAGCAGCGGGAAATCCGAATGCCGGGAGGGGGGGACTGTGAATAGTAACACCAT
>CADBUD010000116.1 GCA_902797785.1 uncultured Lachnospiraceae bacterium | reverse complement strand
GCGTGGACAAGCTCGCTTGTCCCTCCGAATCTTCGTGCAAAGTGCACATGCGATTTCATCGCATGGCACTTTTGACCCCAACATCATCTAATAAAATGTCTGTACCAATCCACCTATAATCAGATTCCATCCATCTGCCAAGATAAACAAAAGGATTTTGAACGGCATGGAAATCGTGGTCGGCGGCAACATCATCATCCCCATCGACATCAATGTCGAAGCCACGACCATGTCTATGACAATAAATGGAATGTAAATCAAAAAACCAATAATAAATGCGGTACGAAGTTCACTTAATATGAAGCTTGGAATCAGAACGGTCATTGGAATCTCATCATTCGTCTCTACAGATTCTATATCTGCAATATCTAAAAACAAGCGAACGTCTTTTTCCTGTGTCTGACCATACATAAATTCCCGCAGTGGCTTTTGTCCTCGCTCTAACGCAATTTCCTGCGTTATTTCTCCTGCATCCAACGGTTTGATTGCCTGTTCATTGATTTCTGTAAATACCGGGCTCATGATGAATAAGGTAAGAAACAATGCCAGACCGATCAGAACCTGATTGGGCGGTGAGGTCGTTGTTCCAAGAGCCTGTCTGATAAAATGCAGAACCACAATAATCCTGGTAAAAGAGGTCAGCATGACCAGAATCGATGGTGCCAAAGCCAAGACCGTCAAAACGAGAAGAATACGAAGTTCTCCTGAAAGTTCCCCACTGTCATTGGTATATTGAATCGACAAGGAGCTTCCATTTTCTTTTTCTTCTTTTAGCTCTTCTGCATCCTTGGTTCCACGCTCGACCTGAGGTTCTCCAATATCCTCTGTATTGTCAAGCATTTCATCGCTGGAAACTTCCTGATCATCCCCCTCCCCTGTTTCCTGAATCGTTCCATTTCCTGTATCAGATTCCACAGTAGAAGAAGAATCTCCTATCGCACTATTTGCTGCTGCTGCAAAAACCGAAACTGGGAGAAGCTGATACCACATAACGACCAAAAAAGCCACTACGATAAGAGGATGGTATATCCTTCGGTTTTGCCTTCTCTTATCGTTTTTTCCTGTTTTACTCATAAAAGGCTCTCCCTGTTTATTTTTTTAACCGCTTTTTTGTTTCTTCAAGGATTTTCTGAAAGCTTCCTTTCGCTGCTGAAAATCCCGGGAGTTCTTTCAACTCCGGCTCTTTGAGCTTTTCATCTGAAAGCTCGGTCAAAAGATGAATCTCATCCTTTCCAATCGAGATCAGGTAATATTTCTCCCCAATCTTTATGATCTGAAGAAACTTATTATTTGTTACTTTTACCGTTTCGATGACCTTGATGTTCCGCTCCATCTGCTGTCCTGCCTGATAGCCACCGATCCACCGTGTCGTAAAATAGGTGATTGCCAATACGAAAATAAATAGAATCACGACTACTACAAATTGAAAGAAATTCTCTATGGAACTTCTCCCTAATAAAAGTATTCCGTACATTCATTCCTCCCACTCCACAGTGAATTATCCTTTCGGAACTGTCCAAAAATGATATAACCGTTCATCCTTACGGCTTCTCTGCCGTAAAATACTCCTGTTTTACTAAGGAATTTCCAGTTCCTTAGTATCAAGAAATGGGGGAAACTCTCCTTCCCCCATACACTCTCGCCTGCCGTTTTGTTTTTGGAAGCTTTAGCCAACTACCTTTTTTACTGCTTCAATTACACGATCCGCCTGAAACGGCTTAACAATAAAATCTTTTGCTCCTGACTGAATCGCTTCAATTACCATCGCCTGCTGTCCCATGGCCGAACACATAATTACCATTGCTCCTGGATCATTAGCTTTAATCTTTTTTAAGGCCTGAATTCCATCCATCTCCGGCATTGTGATATCCATCAGAACAAGATCTGGCTTTGTTTCTGAGTATTTTTCAACAGCAATCGCGCCGTTTTCAGCCTCTCCAGCAATCTCATACCCGTTCTTTGTCAAGATATCCTTGATCATCATTCTCATAAATGCTGCATCATCACAAATTAAAACCTTAGCCATAATTATATTATCCTCCTATTTATACTATATTATTTATCATGTGCTAATATTTATCATATCTTTACGATATTTCCGTTGATAAATTCCATTGACTGTCCTATATTCCGTCATTTCACAATTTCTGTGATTCTTACACCATAGCTTTCCTCAATAACAACGACCTCACCCTTTGCTACATATTTTCCATTGACCAATACATCGACTGGCTCACCGGCTATTTTATTCAATTCAATAATGGTTCCTTGTGAAAAATCCAAAATTTCCTGAATCGACTTGCTTGTCCGCCCAAGCTCGACCGTAACCTCCAATGGAACATCCATAATCAGTTCAATATTTTCTTTTCCGGTAGCCGCAACCAAATCCATTGAAAACGGCTGAAACTGTGCAGGCTGTACACTGACAGGCTGCTGCATCATCATTGGCTGCTGCATCATCACTGGCTGACCCATTGGCTGCTGCATCGCAGGCTGCGGTGCCGGTGCAGGCGTTGGTGCCGGCTGTGGCGCTGGCGTCGGCTGTGGTGCCGGTGCCGGTGCCGGAGTCGGTGCTGGTGCCGGTGTTGGTTCAGGTGGTGCCTCCTCTCCTTTCATATTCTGCATATAATTTTCATATATTTCTTTTGCAAGAGAAGGTGGATAGAGCTGCATCAGCTCACTGTCGATCAAATCTCCAATTTGTAGTTTAAAGGAAACCTTGACAAATTCATGAGCCAAAAACTCATCAATACTTCCACCATCTAAAACCATACTTAAATCAATCAAATCTGCCTGCGGCGGACTGATATCAATCATTTTATTCAACATCGATGAAAGAGATGTTGCCGAAGAACCCATCATCTGATTCATTGCCTCACTGATTGCACTCAGATGAAGTTCTCCTAATTCTCCTTCGGTATTGCTTCCATCACCGCCCATCATTAAATCGGTAATAATCTTAACATCGTTTTCTCTTAATACCAGAATGTTCGTTCCATCCAGACCCACGGTATAAGAAATCTGGATAAAAACACAGGGACGCTCATAATTAGCAAGGATGTCGTCCCATGTGGCATAGGATACAATCGGTGTCGTAATAATGACCTTTTGATTTACCAGAGAAAACAGGGTCGTCGCCGCTGTACCCATGCTGATGTTCGCAATCTCACCTATGGCGTCCTTTTCCATCTCTGTCAGCTCTATTTTTGCTTCACCGGAACCCCCGCTGTCTAATCCTCCGTTCTCAGCGCTGTTCAGCAAAGCATTGATTTCTTCTTGTGACAGCATTTCATCCATTGCCTCATTGCTCCTCTCTGATTATTGATGTGATTCTAACTGCATATTTATCTCCCGAAGCACCCGGCAATGCAGTAAACTTTTTTATGTTTCCAACATATATATCCAGCTCGTCCTCTACAAGTCTGTCAAGACGTATGATATCTCCCAGCTGAAGATTTGCAAAGTCGCTGATGGATAGCTGACTTGTGCCCAGTACTGCCTTAACCGGAATCGGTGCTTTGGAAATCAGAGCTTCGATTGCATCTCCATAATTTCTCTCATCCTTATCCTGCATGTTGGAATACCAATACTTCGTATTCAATTTATCCATAACCTCTTCCAAGGTACTGTATGGAAGACAGATATTCATCAATCCTTCCACATCTCCTACCTTGATATTCAAGGTGACGATAGCAATCATTTCTCCCGGAGAAATAATCTGCGCATATTGGGAATTTGTCTCAATCCGATCCAGTCTCGGAACCAGATCAATTACATTCTGCCATGGCTCTCGAAGCAGTGTGACGCAGACTACAAGAATCCGTTCTATGATTGTCAGCTCTATTTCTGAAAAATCCCTTGTCTTATCCAAAGGATTTCCATATCCTCCCAACAGCCGATCCACAATCACATATCCAAGATTAGACTCAAGCTGTATGATAATACTGCCTTTTAGTGGAGACAGATCCACGACTCCGAGCAATACTGGATTTGCCAGAGCATTGGTGAATTCCGAATAGGTAACTGCTTCTGAATTCATCACCTCGACCTGTGTCGTTTTTCTCAAATATACCGGAAGATTCGTGGACAGCAACCTTCCATAATGTTCAAAGATAATTTCCAGAGTTCTTAAATGTTCTTTTGAAAACTTTGCCGGTCTGGCAAAATCATAATTCTTGATCTGTTTTTCGGAGCTTTCTTTCATATCATTCGCATCCAGCTCCCCGCTGCTCAATGCGGCAAGAAGACTGTCGATCTCGTCCTGCGAAAGAATATCGCTCATCGTTCCTCACCTCTTTTTCGTTTCATGCCCTGCTTTTCTTTGATTCAAGCATATGGAACACGATTACTGGTAAATTACATCACGGAACCCAACTCCGATAATAAATTTAGAATCGAACATTTTCTGAAGCTCTGCAAGCAGCTCATCCTGTACCTCAACCGTATTTCCTTTTAATTCATCGATACTATATGCCGATACAACGCTGATAATCTTGTCCTTAATCAGACTTTCTTTGGTGGAAAGCTCCGGCTGATAGGTCGCAAAATCCTTATCCTTGGTATTCAGGGACAAGGAAATTGATACTACAGCAAAGTGATCTTCTCCATCCTCGCCCTTTTTCAGGTTGATTGTCATAGAATCCTCAATATCATATACCTGAATCTGGTCGATTGGAATTTCCATTTCTCCGCCCTCGTTCTGATCCTGCAGCTGTAAATCAATAGCCCCTGCAATCTTTGTGATCAACTCATTCTGTTTTTGAGTTGTCGGCATAATACTGAAATACATCAACGCTGTCAATACAATATTTACAATCACCAAAGCCATGACAACAACTGTCAGCATGTTTCTTTTCATTTTATTCACTCCTTAACTTTTCCTCTGCCTTAATAGGTATATACGGAATTATATACTTTAATCTCTACTCTACGGTTCCGTGCCCGACCTTCCTCTGTGGAATTATCCCCTACCGGGTCATACTCTCCTCTGCCGGAGTATTTGAACTTTTCCGGTTTCAGATCTGTCGTTGAAAACAAATATTCCGCAACTGCCAGAGCCCGAAATGTCGATAAGGTATTATTATCATTGAATCTCGAATTATGAATAGGCACATTATCGGTATGTCCTTCCACATCAATCAGATTATCCTCATATTCATGAAGTACCTCACCAATGCGATCCACCATCGGTTTTGCCTCTTCTTTTAATTCCGCTTCTCCAGAACCAAACAGTAGAGCGCCGTTTAAGGTCAGGCAGACATACTGAGAAGTGAAATCAATTTCAACCTGTCCCTGATACTCGGAATCTTTCAGCATTTTTTCTATTTCATTTGCCATCTGTTCAGATTCCTCAAGCCCCTTTTCCTCCAGCTCTTTTTTCATCTCCTCGGCACTCAGATCCGCACCCAGATTATCTGCATTTTGATCTTCCGCAGCCTGATTGTCATTTGTGGCGTCCTTTGCATCTGCCCCCTGGCTTCCATCTGCATTTTTTTCTGCTTGTGTCCCATCTGCCAGCTGCTCTTTTCCTTCTATATTTTCATCAGCTTCATTTGGTGTTTCTGTATTTTTATCTCCATTGGAATTTCCTTCGGATAAATAAACATCATTGAACTCATTCATTGCGCTCACACCGGAGCTAATCATCATCCCGTCATCCGATATCGTGCTGCCTCCATTCGGCAGGACACTGAATGCGCTGTTCAATGAACGAATAACCAACTCGAACTTACTCGCCTCTACCGATGACATGGAAAACAAAAGGACGAAAAAGCACAGCAGCAAATTCATCAAATCACTAAATGTCGCCATCCACGCAGGCGAGCCAGCTGCTGCTTCCTCTTTTTTCCGCTTCGCCATTAAGCCTCACCTCCGCCAGAGCCACCATCTGCGCCAATACCCTCACGATCTGCCGGAGAAAGGAAGGATTTAAGCTTCTCTTCGATTACCCGTGGATTTTCTCCAGCCTGGATGGAGAGAAGTCCTTCTACAGTAATTTCCTTCAGCATCATTTCAATCTCATTATTGGCCTTCAGCTTATTTTCTACCGGAGCACAGATCCAGTTCGCAATCAAGGAACCATACAACGTCGTTACCAGTGCGACCGCCATACTAGGTCCAATCGTAGACACATCATCCAAAGAACCCAACATGTTGATCAAACCAATCAGTGTACCGATCATTCCCCACGCAGGTCCCAAAGCTCCCCAGGTAGACCAGAAACCTGCCACTTTGGAATGTCGTCCATCGATTCCCATCAAATCTGTTTCCAAAATCCCCCGCACCAGCTCCGGATCTGTACCATCGACCACCAGCATGATTCCTTTTTTTAGAAACGGATCTTCAATATTGTTTCCTGCTTCCTCCAGTGCCAGAAGTCCTTCTTTTCTTGCAACGTTTGACAGCTCTATGATATTTCCGATGGTTTCCTCAGCACTGCCCGCCACTCCTTTAAAAATCAGGGGAAAGGACTTGAATCCGGAAATAAAATCCTTCATCGTATTCGAAGCCATCAATGACCCCAATGAACCACCAATTGTAATAATGAAGGATGGAATATCAATGAATGCCTGCAGGTTTCCAATTACGATACCTGCCTTTGAATCAAAGACAATACCAAAAATAACCATTACCAAACCAGTAAGAATACCAATTAATGACGCTATATCCACGCTCTACACCTGCCCTTTTCTTTTATGGTATTTTTTATTTCCGGCGATTCCTGTTTGTTTGATCTTATACTTATTAACGAACTATTTCTGCTCAACATCGTATCTGACATAATTCTTTCGGAACGCACATAAAACCACCTTTTAATAATACAAGATTTTTCTCTTCTTGTCTACTTTTTTTTGATACTTTTTCAATTTGTTGTGATTGCCATTCGAATCATTATCCTTGCAAGCATATGATTTTATTCATTATATCATATTTTTCCTGTAACTTGCAAACTATTTTGTATTTTTCCACAAAAAAGAGCAAAACCAAATTCCCTGGTTTTGCTCTTCTGGTTATATCTTATAATATGTTAACGTTTCAGATTGATCAATTCCTCCAGTAAGGTATCTGATGTTGTGATAATTCTGGAGTTAGCCTGAAATCCTCTCTGTGTAATGATCATATCCGTGAACTCTGTAGAAAGATCAACATTCGACATTTCCAGTACACCAGATGTCATCGAACCACCATCTGCTGTAATATCCAGGCCAATCCCATCAAAATCTCCTGAGTTCAGTGTTGTCTGGTAAAGATTCTCTCCTGCTTTTTCCAGACCCCCCGGATTCGTAAATTCTGCAACCGCAATCTGCGCCAAAAGGCGGGTCGTTCCATTATCATACGTGCCATAAATCATACCATTGGTATCAATGCTGACTCCTGTCATATTTCCCATCTTTTTGCCGGCTCCGATTCCCTTTGCATCTCCTGCCGTCAGACCAACTGTAGAATCCCCATCATTATCGAAGGTTTTCGTTGATGTAAAATCAATGTCAATATCTGAGAACTTTCCATCCAGGCTGCCCAGACGCAGCGGCATATTGGTCGTTCCGGTAGATCCAATGTAGTCAAAATATCCGGTATCGGGATCGTAACGAACCAAAGCACCACCTATGGTATTGCTGACCGTCTTAGCTTCTCTGACTTCCTCTGTTACCTCCTCTGAAATCAGAAGGTCTCCTGTTGTTTCATCTACAGACAGCTCGTATTTTTTATTCGAGGTATCTACATAATTCATTTCGCTCAAAACGACGCTTGCTTTTACTGGTGTGCTTAAATTATAGCCACCGTTTCCATCTTCCTCTGCCCGGAAAAAGGATCCTGATGTGTCGTAGGCATAAAAAATATTGTTGATTTCTTTTACATAATATCCCGCTGCTGTTCCTGATGCTGCAATATTGCCTCCAACCGTTCTTAAATCATTTGTCGTTGTTTTAGACGATACATCAATGTAATCATAGGTATAGCCGCTTCCAAAGTATGACGCAAGCTCCTTGGATGGATATTCTGATGAAATCGAAGCACCGCTTGCATCCAGTACATCCGTCAGATCAATTGTATATAATCCATCTGACTTTGCTGACTTCAGCACAAATTTTGCAGTATATTTATATCCTAAAGCATCATAAAAATCCAGATTCAGGACTTTTCCGGAATCCCGTATAACATCCGGATCATTTTCATCGATCAGACCTGTCATTTTTCCTTTGGAAGTTGCTTCCGGATCAGATATCTTGTTTTTCGGTGCCATGATCTGAAGTGCGGAAACCGTATCTTTGTGAATTGTTGTCGGATCTACAGTATCCACCTGCCACCCCATGACATTGTAACCTGTTGATGCCATGACCAAATTTCCAACGGCATCTACGTCAAAGGCTCCTGCCTTCGTAAAATAGTTCTCGGTTCCATTGTTCACGATAAAGAAGCTCTGACCTGAAATTTTTAAATCGAAAGCTCCACCTGTCGTCTGAGTCGAACCTGGCGTCGTTATGTTCGTGGAAATCGTTGCCGTTGAAACACCAAGACCGACCTGCTTTGCATTACGCCCGCCCACACCAGTCAGGGCATTCGCACTGGATGCTCCTGATGTTCTCTGATAGAGAATGTCGTTAAAGGTTACAGAATTTGATTTGAACGCAACTGTGTTGACGTTGGCGATGTTATTTCCAATAACATCCATTTTGTTCTGATGTGTCTTTAAACCAGCCACAGCAGAGAATAATGATCTCATCATAATAAATGACCTCCTATTTCCTAAAGCTGTGCCACTTCCTCTGTCGGTCAGAAGTGAACTGCTTCCATTGCGGTCCAGCAGCTTTTATACAATCACAGCTCCATCGATATTTGTAAAAATATTTTCCTGTGTCTCTTCCTGATTCATAGCAGTAATCACTGTCTTATTCGGTACATTCACAATGAACGCCATCGAATCCATCAAGACCAGAGATTCACTGATTCCTTTTTCTTCTGCTCGTTTCGCCCCGTGCTCAAGCCGCTCGACCTGTCCCTTAGAAAGTGTGATATTGCGGTCGGATAAGCGGTTCGCCGCATGTTTTGAAAACTTCAGTTCCGGAGCTATTTCTGATTTCTCCCGGAAAATATCCTGAAAGCTCTTTGCCTGGGATGTCATCTGGGAAATATTTTTCTGAGTCTTGTCCGTAGGAATCAAAAATCTGTCTGATACCTGCTCTATAGAGGAAAAATTTGAGGAATGAATCTTCATAATGCTTTCCTCCCTTCTCAATCCGTTGATCATTTTATGAATAAATTCCTTTTTATTCTGCTTCTATGCTATATATATCGGCTTATTTTTTTCTGCATTTAGCTGTTTTTTAATTTTTTATACTGTTTCCTTGGCTGATTCTGCAGCGGTGGATGAATTTGTTTCTTCTGCCACTGTTTCTGCCGCAGTCTGCGACTGGGCATTTAAAACTGACTCCATATATTCATCTGTAACTACCGTATCCAAATCCTCGATAGAATATGGTTTTCCGTTGATATAGAGATAGGTTTTTTCATTTTCATATGTGACGTAATCTACCTTTCCTGTTTTCATCGTAGTTTCCCCTGTGATATTGGAAGTCACTTTCATGATTACATTTTTACCTACCAATTCATTTCCGAACTGCTGAACTACCGTTGACTGAAGATTCTGTGTCGCCTCTAACTGAGAAAATGTAGCAAACTGGGAAATATATTCTGTATTAGAGGTCGGCTCCAACGGATCCTGATACTGCATCTGGGCAACCAGAAGGGATAAGAATGCCTCTTTATCCAAGGAATCTGAACTGTTCGTTGCGCTGGAAGATTCTGTATTATTCGTCGCTGAAATATCTAAAAGCTCTCCATTTTTTACCGGTGCAATAATTGCCATAATCCATTCTCCTTTCTATTTATACAAATAAACTGAGTCTGTTTCCATTATCTGACATCATTTTTGCCATCAGCTCTTCTGCCTCCGTCAGATTTTCCGGAATCCCTTCTTCTACGCCTAAAGAAAGGCTTCTTCTGCTGTCTGCCGCTTTTTCATTCATTTCTCTTGCCGCATCCTCCAGCTTCTGCTGATCCTGCTGGCGTTCCTCAAGATTCCGCTCAAATTCGTGGCTCGCTACAGTTACCTCAATTGCCTCAACTTTGATTCCTTGATTTTCCAAGCTATTCTTCAGCTCAGCTACCTGGCTTTCGAGTGCCGCCTTTGACATGGCGTCCTCTGTCCGAAACTGTGCCGTAACTACCCCGTTTTTCGATGCAAGCTCCACAGATACTTTTCCAAGCTGCTGCGGATTTAAGGAAAACTCCATCGATGTTGTATCGGAACTCATACGCAGACGGATAGCTTCATTGACCTGTCGATAAATACTCTCTAAATCAGCTGTATTATAGCTTTCCGGAATCACGGATACTGGCTGCTGAGAAGCCGTCTCTCCTACCTCCTGATATGCCGGGGCATGAACAACCGTTCTTCCCTGTTTGTCGAATGCTTCTGTTTCCTGTTTTAATCCTTCTGTTTTAGAAGATGTTTTTCCTTGTGCTGAAGAATCGTCGGTTTCTCCCTCTTCTTCGGCGGAGGTCTCTTCCTCTACCACGATCACAGCCTCTTCCGTATCCTGAGTCACCGATCTGTCCTCTTCTGCTGCCATATGCTCCGGCTGTTCTTTTAAAGGCTCTGCGATATGAAGCTCCTCCCTCACTGGCTCTGCTTCTTCCGCTACTACAGTCTTAGCTATTTCTTCTTCAAATCCCTGCATCAATTCGGTCAAACCTTCTACATCGGTCTGAAGCTCCTCTGTCGCTTCTGTCAGCAATACCGTGAGATTCTGGTACAGATCCTGGATATTGGCGTCTGTCAAAAGCTCCATTGGAGAATCAATTTCTGTCAACTCCATTACGACCTTGGAAAGCTGGGAAAGATCCAGCAGGTCAGAAATCTGAAGACCTAAGGTCTCCAGCGCCTCTTCCACTTCTTCCTCTGTCACATCTAAGGCATCTGCAATCTCTTTTTTTACCTCATCCGAAAGCTCTTTCATCTGGCTTTTTGTGGTATCGTCCATCGTTTTCCCTGCTGCCTTATCCGTCTTTTGGGCTGACATGACATTTTTGTCTATTCCTGACTTTTCTTTTCCAGAAATACCTTTTAGCTGAAGATCCTGAAGATTTTTTTGTCCGGCTGCACCCGATACCTTTGCATTCACGTTCTTCAGGCTCTGATCTTTTAAAAAGCCTGAAGAGCCACCTTTCATTTCTGTCTGGCTCATCACTGCGGCAAAGGCAGAAGCTTCTGCTTTTTCCAAATCTTTTTCACTCATCGCTCCTGTGGCGGAAAAGGCAGAAAAAACTCTTTCTGATTCAACTCTCATTGCGTTTCCTCCTTGTTAAATTTTTTCCCATCAACGAAACCGTTTGATATTTTGTTATACTCGTTAACAAAAAACATCGTTGGTTATCGCTGGCAGGCATACCAGATTATTGAATGATTTCATCCGGTGCCAGCTTCACTGTCAGTTTGGCAGCAAAATCCGTATTCATCGCGCCAAGAATATCCGCTCTGGTCTCAACATCCATTGCAGCCAGGATGTCAACGACCAAATCGATATTATCGCTCATCCCTTCAAAAATCGCAGCTGCAGATTTCGCCTTCATGGAAGAGTAGGTCTCAACATATTTTTGAATCCGCTCATCCTTTTGCTCCTGTTCTACCACCTGCTTATACAGCTCTGCCGCGTTTTCCGGATCGATCATTTCGTAATAACTCTGATATTGAGATATATCGGGTGAATTCTCCGAATAAATAACGTTTTCATAAAATTCTTTTTTCTGTTTTTCAAATTCTGCCAGATCGGATTCAAAATGCTTAAGACGATCATTCTCCGATTTAAGAGTATTGATCTGTGTCTGCTTATCCTCTGCCGCTTTCTGCAGCTGCTCGATTTCAAGCTCCATGACTTTGATCTGATCGATGGCCTCTCCAAGGGATGAGTATGGATATTCTGATTCAGCGTACAGCTCTGCTTCTTCAGAATCCTCCTGTCCCTGCGGCTCTTCCTCTTCTCCCGGAAGAATCTTATTCAGCACCGGCACATCCTCAATCAACGGCTGAAGAACTCCAGAACCGACTCCTCCGACATCCAGCTTGATCAAAAGTGCAAAAATCCCCATCCAGACCGCAATGATGATCAACGTCACAAAAACAACGGCCAGCCGGCTCCCAATCGTAGGTTTTTCTTCCATTTCCTCCTCATACTGATCCGGCGTGTCGTTTTTTCTTTTTCTTTCTTTTTTAGCTTTTTTTTCTTCGTTCTTTTCTTCGTTCTTTTCTTCGTCTGCCATTGAGCTATCTTCCTTTCCATTTTGTTTCCTTCCAGGCTATTCTTTCTCCTGGCTGTGCAAAAAACTGACAAGCTGGTCTATTTCCCGGCTCTCTTCTGCGTTCATCTCCT
>CADBUD010000115.1 GCA_902797785.1 uncultured Lachnospiraceae bacterium | reverse complement strand
CTTCTCCTATGAATTTGCGCGTTATGAGCAGGCTCCGGAGGATGTGGCAGAGCGGGAGATCAAGGAACGCGCCGGCAAGCTAAAGGATGCGGAGGAATAAATATACTGTTACTATTCACAGCTCCGCTGTTCATAGCAACAAAATGCACACAAATACTCCCTTCGGTCGTATTTGGCGCACTGATGCCTCGGATTTTCAAGCAAAATGCGCTTGAAAATACCTTGCGGGATAGTGGCTGTGAATAGTAACAAAAAAGCCGCCATAAGCTATCTGTGGCGGCTTTTTTCAGATTGTGCAATAGGGAAAAAGAAAGGAAATGATATGAGACTGGATAAATATCTAAAGGTTACGCGGCTGATCAAGCGCCGTACAGTAGCAAATGAAGCATGCGATGCAGGCCGGGTGCTGGTCAATGGAAAAGAAGCAAAAGCATCCGTGAAAGTAAAAATCGGAGATGTGATCGAGATTCATTTTGGGACAAAATCCGTTAAGGTCGAAGTATTAGCCATTCAGGATACGAGCAAAAAAGAAGAAGCAAAGGATCTGTACCGTTATATCTAAGGAAACACTGATTAAATCAGTGTTTCCTTAAGTGCTCCGCGAGGATGCGCAGAAAATCGCAGAGGAAGACGCTTTGCGTTGCGATTTTCGCGCAAGGAAACGCTTTAATCAGCGTTTCCCTAAATCAAAGAAATGATTAGGTAAGCGGATATTCACAGCAGAAAATACTGGTAGGATAACGACTGCTTTATTAAAACTGTGTATATCGTTATTACGAAATAATGGAAATATTACGTATAATTTGGAACGAGCGCTCATATATATAAAAAAGAATAGAACATGGGGGCTGTTTCATGGAGGAAAGAAATCTGCCAAAAAAACATGATATCATCTTAAAGAACCGGCGGGAAGGTAATCTATCTGGAGTAACGGATGTCATCTCCTTCGATGTCAATGAAATACTGTTAGAGACGGTGGAAGAGATGCTCGAGATCAAGGGCAGGGAGCTGCATATCAAGAGCTTAAATCTGGATAAAGGAGAGGTGGAGATTGACGGAGTGGTGGATCAGATTACCTATTCTGAGCCAAACAGCTTTGCCAAAAACAGCGCCTCTTTTCTAGGAAGGTTGTTTAAGTAATGAGCAGGGAAATATTGAGGGAAGCAGATTTCTTCATAGATTCTTTTCTAGCCGGAGTTTGCATGATTGCGGCATATGACATGTTACGTATGGTTCGAAGGGTCATACCGCACAATACATTTTGGGTCAGTGCGGAGGATTTTATTTATTGGATTCTTTGTGGAATTTTTATCTTCCGTATGATTCTTTTCAAGAACGATGGAAGCCTGCGGATTTATACAATTTTAGGGATTTTTACAGGAATTTTATATTATCTCTTGACAATTAGTTCAATATCGTTAAAATATATAGTAGGAGTAATGAAAAAAATACTACATTTTGTACAGAAAATGTTTTTTTTCAAAAAAAAGAGAGTTCAGGAAAAGCAAAAAGAGAGAGAGCAGGAAGCGTATGAAAAGAAACAAGAAAATGAAAAAATTTAAAAAGCGAAATCCCGGAAGATTTTCCATGATGATCGTATTTATGATTGTGCTTGTTCTGGGAGCATGGAGCTTCTCTAAAATAAATGAACTACGAGCTCAAAATAAACGGTACATAGTTCAGGAAGCGAGCCTGGTCAGACAGGTCGAGGAAGCGAAGCAGGAGCAGGAGGAATTAGCAAAGAAGGAAAGCTATGTTAATTCTGACGAGTACATTCAGTCTGAGGCACGGGAAAAAATCGGACTGGTAAAAGAAAACGAAGTTATATTTAAGGAAGAGCAATAATAAAAAGAACGATCAGAAGAGTCTGGTCGTTTTTTTCCGTCTTTCCCAAAGAAAATCCGACAAATAATTTAGGAAAAATAAGATAGAATGGTAAGAAAGCTATCGTTATTTTTGGGAGGTGTTTTACATGGGGCCATCCACCATTCTGGATGTGGGGAAGGAGCGGTTGAAAAATTATGCTGAGTCTTTTGGAAACCTGGCAAAGGTCTTTTCTATAGAGGGCGAGAAGGAGGATTATTCAAGAGAATATGAATTCATGAGGATGTGTGAGGACATTGAGCAGGGGCTTTGCGCCTTTTGTGAGCGGGGAGGTGAATGTGCAAGGAGCTATTATCCTCAGATTGAAGAAGAGGTACAAGCCTTGTGCGAGGAAATGATACAGAATGGGCGGCCGGACGTTCTGACGGAAAATTCCTATGTTTCACAGAACTGTATACATTACCGCCAGTTCGTAGAAGAGTGCATCCAGAGTTATGAACGTCTGCAGATGGAAAACTTTTGGCATAACAGAGTCTTAGAGAGCAGGGAAGCCATGGTACAGCAGCTCAAAGCCATGTCGGATATTCTAAAGAACAGCATTGTATTTCAAAATGAAATTACGGAAAAAGAAGAAAAGCTGGTGCGCAGGATAGAACGGGTATTTTCCAAGCATCCATTGATGTGTGAGGATATTCATATCGTAGAGGGAAAGCATGGAAGGTGGGAAATCTATCTGACCCTGTTTGCTAAGAATGGAAAATGTGTTACCGTGAGAACGATAGCAGACCATTTGTCAAAGCTGTGCGGAAAAAGAATGAGAGCGTCAAAAAACAGCCGGCAGATCGTAGCAGCGGAGACAGTGACCATTGTTTTTGTGGAAATGGCAAAGTATCAGGTCTTGACAGGAATGGCGAGATATACCAAGAAGGGAGAAGCGATTTCAGGAGATAATTACTGCTTTTTGGAAACGGAGGAGAAAGAAACCATCTGTCTCTCTGATGGAATGGGCTCAGGGATCCGGGCGTTTCAGGAAAGTGGAAAGGTCGTTGATCTTTTGGAAAAATTTCTGGAATCCGGATTCGATATCGAAACCTCCGTAAAAATGATCAACTCTGCTATGGTGCTGGAGGGGGAAAATCATTTTTTTTCCACGATTGACATCTGCTCCATCGATTTATATAGCGGATTATGTAATTTTTTGAAAATAGGAGCAGCAGCATCCTTTGTGAAATATAAAAATCAGGTGGAGATTATCTGGTCAGATAGTCTTCCGGGAGGATTTTTACAAAAGCTGGATATTGAAAAATCTGCCAGAAAGCTTCAGTCAGGAGAATTTATTATCATGATATCCGATGGATTGCTGGACGGTCTGGAGGAACCAGAGCAAATGCTGGCAGAAATCATAAAAAAACTTACGATGCTACAGGCGAAAGAAATGGCGAAAGAAATCCTGCGCCAGATCGTACAGATCAACGGATACCGGGTCGATGATGACATGACGGTTTTAGTGGCGGGAATATGGAAGGAATGTGGATAAGTGGAACATACAGAAGAGTTCATCAGAAAAATAAAAGAATACCAATCGAAATTTCAAATGTTGGAGCAGGGAGATGGGATTGTAGCCGGAGTTTCCGGTGGAGCAGATTCTGTCTGCCTTCTTTCTGTTTTAAAGGAATTGGAACAGGAATATGATCTGCGGATCTGCGTTGTCCATATAGAGCATGGAATCCGTGGAGAGGAGAGCAAAGCAGATGCGGCTTTTGTCAGAGAGCTTGCGCATACCTTTGGAATGGAATATCGCGAATTTTCCTTTGATGTCATTGCAGAGGCAAAAAAAGAGCATTGTTCTGTAGAGGAAATGGGGCGCAGACTTCGCTATCAGGCCTTTGAGGAAATAAGAAAAAAAGAAGGACTGAACAAAATTGCAGTAGCGCATCATCAGAATGATCAGGCAGAGACCGTGATCATGAATCTGGCCCGCGGAAGTGGAATCCATGGTCTGCATGGAATCCTGCCAGTCCGGGGGAAAATCATTCGACCGTTGCTTTCTTGCAGCAGAGGAGAGATTGAGGAATATCTGAAAAGAAAGGGACTCAGCTTTCGAACCGACAAAACAAATCTGGAGGAAGAATACACAAGGAACCGTGTGAGAAGAAAAGTACTGCCCTATATGGAAGAAGCGCTGAACGAAAAGACCGTACAGCATCTGGCGCAGACAGCGGAGCTCATCTATGAGGCAGAAGCCTGTTTGAACCGTATCGTCAACGAGGCATATGAGGAATGTCTGCTGGCTGCAGAGGAGAGAAGAGAAAAAGATCAGATGGAAAAGCGGCTTGCCTTCCGGATGGCGTCCCTGCTTGATTTAGAGCCTTATCTGCAAAAGGAAATTTTTATGCAGGGAATCCAGAGACTATGCCAAAAAAAGAAGGATATCAGCAGAACTCATATGGAAGAAATCAGAACACTTCTTTCTGTGGGAACGGGAAAACAAATGGTTCTTCCCCATGGGATCCGCGTATATCGGGAGTATGACAAGTTATGTATGGAGCTTTTGAATAAAGAAAAAAAGCAGGACAAGACCTGGCAGGAATCAGGGGAGGGAATCGTTAGTCTTCCGATTGCCCGATTGGAAAAAGAAGACAGCTATGAAGAGGAGATTATCATAAAAGGAAAATGTTATCAGCTTGGCATGACGCTGAAAAAGAATGAAAAAAGTATAAAATTTTCAAAAAAGAAGTATACGAAATCTTTTGATTATGATAAGATAGAGCGTGGTCTTTGTCTGAGATACCGCAGTGCAGGGGACTTTTTTATGCTCCGGGGAGAAAAAAAGCAAAAACTGAAATCCTACTTTATAAATGAAAAGATTCCTCGGACAGAAAGAGAACAGCAGCTGCTTCTGGCGGATGGCGCCCATATTCTCTGGATCGTAGGGCGCAGAATCAGTGAAGGATATAAGGTGACAGAGAATACAAAGCAGGTAATAGAAATATCCATTATGGAAAAGGAGGCTTAGGGAGATTGAACAGAGGAAGAAGAAATATCGGAGTTTATCTTGTGATACTTCTGATGATTGCAGGAATTTGGTATGTCAGGAGTACAAAAAACGCAGAAAGTGATGTCGGAAATTATAAAAGGTTCGAAGCCGCTCTGGAGGATCATACATTAAAATCCGTCGTGATCCATCAGAATAAAGAAATACCGACCGGATATTTGAGAATAGAGCTGACAGATGGCACACAGAAAACGATCCACGTCAGTGATGTAAATGAGGTCCAGAAAAAGCTGGAGGAAGCAGAGTTTCAGGATTACTACATGGAGGATGTAGAGAGGGACAGCCTCTTCATGACGCTGCTTCCGGTTCTGCTGGCGGCATTTGTTGTCATAGAGCTGTTTATTATTCTGAATAATCAGGCGGTTTCTGCCGGTGGCAATTCAAAAATGGTAAATTTTGGAAAAAGCCGTGCCGTCCGGGCAGATGAATCCGCCAAGGGAATTACCTTCCAAAATGTTGCCGGATTAGAAGAAGAAAAAGAAAATGTAGAGGAAATCATAGACTTTCTAAGAAACCCTCAAAAATATACAGCCCTTGGTGCCAGGATTCCCAAAGGCGTGCTGCTGGTAGGACCTCCGGGAACAGGAAAGACTCTCCTGGCCAAGGCGGTTGCCGGAGAAGCACAGGTTCCGTTCTTTTCTATTTCCGGATCTGATTTTGTGGAAATGTATGTAGGTGTCGGAGCTTCCAGAGTCCGGGATCTTTTTGAAGAAGCCAAACAGGAGTCACCATGCATCATTTTTATCGATGAGATCGATGCTGTAGCGAGACGACGCGGTTCAGGCATGGGGGGCGGACATGACGAACGGGAGCAGACCTTAAATCAGCTTCTGGTAGAGATGGATGGCTTTGGAGTCAATGAGGGAATCATTGTCATGGCAGCGACGAACCGGGTGGATATCTTGGATCCTGCGATTCTTAGGCCGGGCCGGTTCGACCGGAAAATCGAAGTAGCCAGACCGGATGTCAAAGGACGCAAGGAGATTTTAAAGGTACATTCCAAAAACAAACCGTTATCTGATGATGTCGATATCGAGCAGATTGCCCAGACGACTGCAGGATTTACCGGTGCAGACTTAGAAAACCTGATGAATGAGGCAGCGATTCTTGCAGCAAAAAGAAATAACGGATATATTTCAAGCGAAGAGGTAAAGGCATCCTTTATCAAGGTTGGAATCGGAACAGAGAAAAAAAGTCATGTCATCAGTGAAAAAGAAAAAAAGATCACAGCATATCACGAGGCCGGTCATGCGATCCTGTTTCATGTACTGCCGGATGTCGGGCCGGTATATACGGTTTCCATCATCCCGACAGGAAATGGCGCGGCAGGATATACCATGCCGCTTCCGGAAAAGGATGAAATGTTCTTGACAAAAGGAAAAATGCTGCAGGATATCATCGTTTCCCTGGGTGGCCGTGCAGCAGAAGAGATCATTTTTGGCGATATTACAACAGGAGCTTCTCAAGATATCCGTCAGGCGACATCGGCAGCGAAGAGAATGGTCACAGAATATGGAATGTCAGAAAAAATCGGTCTGATCAATTACCATGAGGATAATGATGAGGTCTTCTTAGGAAGAAATCTGGGTCATGCCAGAGGCTATGGAGAAAATGTGGCCGGACAGATCGATGCTGAGGTCAAACGGATTATAGATGAAAGCTATCAAAAAGCAAAGGAGATCATACTGGAGCATGAGGAAATCCTCCATCGCTGCGCCGGGCTTTTGATAGAGCGGGAACGGATCAGCCGGGAAGAGTTCGAGGGGCTGTTTTCGGAGGATTATTCAAAAGTACCAATGGATAAAAAAGGTCTGAAAAAAAATGTGGTGACAAATATACAAAAAAATTAGAAAAAAAAATAAAAGTTTGTGCACACTGAAATTGGATTTGATGATATACTATGTATTGTAAAACCCCCAATACATTATGGTTTTGCTACACCCCATAAAAGAAATACCTTCTCCAAAAAGACAGCCGACCGATGGCTGTCTTTTTCCATTTTACGGAGGTTGCTTCCAATATTTCCGTCTGGGTTGCGAAGATTTCATAAAAATGATAGAATAAGAGTATGAACAACCGAATAAAATAAAACGATACCGATCTTTGCCAAAAAAATTTCAGCGACCGAAATCCGATGCGGCTCATGAACAAAACGGCAGACCATTTCGTTCTGATGATAAAAGAGAGTCCTATGGAATCGTAATAATAGGAAAACAGGAATGGAAAATGGCAGTGATATGGAGAGAAAAAAGACAGGAGGAAGTTTGACTGTTATGAATATGAAAACAAGCTACGAGATAGATAAAGTTATGAGGTATATGACACAGATGCGGCCGGTGTTTCGTAAACGCGCCCTGTTTTGTGATGGAACAAAGGACTATGTAATTCCGCCGGAACCAAAAGCGTATGAGACACTGACGTTAAAATTCCGTACCGGAAAGGACAATGTCGATGCGGTCTGGCTGGTCGTGGGCGATGACCGGCATTTTATGAGATGTACCTATAAAGAGGGCGTTTTTGATTATTATGAGACGAGGATTTCATTGACAGGGGAAAAGATTCGTTATCATTTTGAAATAGAGAGCGGCCGGATTCACTGCTATTATGATACCCGTGGCGTCGTGATGAATCCGGATCCTTATTATGAATTTCAGATCACACCGGGATTTTCTACCCCGGACTGGGCCAAAGGCGCAGTAATGTATCAGATCTATGTGGATCGGTTCTTCAATGGAGATCCGACAACGACAGTCGAGGACAATGAATATTTTTATATTGGAGAAGGGACGAAAAAAGTAAAGAACTGGTGGAAATATCCTTCAACGATGGGAGTACGTGAGTTTTATGGCGGAGACCTCTCCGGAGTCATGGCCAAGCTGGATTATCTGCAGGAGCTGGGGATTGACTGCATTTACTTCAATCCGCTGTTTGTCTCTCCTTCCAATCACAAATATGATATCCAGGATTATGATTATATCGATCCACACTTAGGAAGGATTGTGAAGGATGGAGGGGAAGTATTAGAGCCTGGTGAGGAAGACAATTCCAATGCCACTAAATATATCCAGAGAGTGACAGCAAAAGAAAATCTGGAAGCAAGCAATCAGCTGTTCATCGATCTGGTAAAAATGTGTCATGACCGCGGAATCAAGGTCATCTTAGACGGGGTATTCAATCACTGCGGTTCCTTTAATAAGTGGATCGACCGTGAAAAAATCTATGAAAATCAGGAAGGTTATGCAAAAGGAGCTTATGTATCCAAGGACAGTCCCTATCGTTCTTTTTTCCATTTTAATGATGAAAATGCCTGGCCGTATAATTATACCTATGATGGCTGGTGGGGGCATGATACCCTTCCTAAGCTGAACTATGAACAGTCGCCGGAGCTTTGTGAATATATATTAAATATTGCCAGAAAATGGGTATCACCTCCGTATAACGCTGATGGATGGAGATTGGATGTGGCAGCAGATCTGGGACATAGTGAGGAATATAACCATTCCTTTTGGAAACGATTCCGAAAAGCAGTAAAAGAGAGCAATCCGAATGCGATCATTCTGGCAGAGCATTATGGAAACCCTTCCGGCTGGCTTCAGGGAGACGAATGGGACACGGTTATGAACTATGATGCCTTTATGGAGCCACTGACATGGTTCCTGACGGGAATGGAAAAGCATAGTGATGAATATCAGGGACATATGATAGGAAATGCAGATAATTTTCAGGGTGCTATGATACATCATATGAACAGCTTTATGACGTCCTCTCTCCAGTGTGCCATGAATGAGCTGTCCAATCATGATCATTCCCGTTTTATGACAAGGACAAATCACAAAGTAGGAAGAATCGCTTCATTGGGAGCGGATGCCGCCAATGAAGGAGTCGATAAAGGCGTGATGAAGGAGGCTGTTGTGGTACAGATGACCTGGCCGGGAGCACCAACGATTTATTATGGAGATGAGACCGGAGTCTGCGGATTTACAGATCCGGACAGTCGAAGAACCTATCCATGGGGACGCGAGGACTGGGAACTGATTGAGTTTCACAAGATGATGATTCGTCTGCATAAATCCAGTCCGGTGTTCAAAACAGGTTCGGTCAAAATGCTGGAGTGCGAGCATAATGTTCTTTCCTATGGACGGTTCGACCGGAAGGAACAGTTTCTGAT
>CADBUD010000114.1 GCA_902797785.1 uncultured Lachnospiraceae bacterium | reverse complement strand
GCATGCGTTTTTTATTCCCCATTTTTTAGCTTTGAGACAAGGATACCTTGCCGATAGGCATTTAAAAGACGTTTTAAATCTTCGATCTGTCCATTGATTTTTTTCCCAGTATCTGTATTTTCTATCATTTTTCTTTTTTCAAAGGTCTCAATGAACTGGGAGTCGGATTCAATATCCAGATTTTCTGTCAGCACAATTTCTTTGTTGGAGAATGGATGGTGTGCTTTTAAACGGATTCCGTGAGAATTGTAAATCAGGGTGTATCCTGCGATTCCGGTCGTTTTTTGGTAGGCTCTGCAGAATCCACCATCAATTACGAACAGAAGACCATTTGCTTTAATGGGACTTTCTCCTTTTACTACCTTGACAGGAGTATGTCCATTGATGATGTGGCAGCCTTTTTCTGCCATGCCAAATTCCCGCAGGATTTTTTTACAGGTTTCTTCCTGATTACAAAAATCATAGTAGGGATTTCTTGGTTCTTCCCACATACTCTGGTCGGTCAGCAGCATACGTTCTACGGTCTTGATCACACGACCGGAAATGGGGGATTCTTTTCCACACCATAAATACCACATAAAATCCAGAGCATCTTGATTATGCTCAAAATAGGCACTTCGAGCGATCCGGTCGGCATAGTCCATGTAATCTTTTCCGGAGTATTCTTTTCCAGTTAGCTTCATTTTGGAAAAATCGCCATTTTTGGTGAGTGGAATACAGCCGTGAAATAGGAGATTTCCATTGTATTTTTTATAAATGCTGCCTTTTTCATATAAAAAGTGGATGTGTTCCTGTAATCGGAAGCTTTCTGAGAAGGCGTCAGAAAAGCCTTTCATCAGCTCTTCTTCCTCCGGGGTGAGCTGGTAAGGATTTTTGGGATCAATGGTAGGAAAATCAATATCTCCGATTTCATATTCCTTTCCATCTATGATCATGACATGTTTGGAATAATCAATCTGATTCAGGAGCAGACGATCCTGCATATTGTATTCCGGATGTCTCATGATGATCTGGCCTTCCAGCTTGAATAAGATAATGGAGATGGCAATTTTGGCCATCTCGGTTACACTTTTCCGTTTTTTGTAGGTATGCTCTGCGAAAAGCGCGAGTGGGCGCAGGCTGACGCCATATCCTTTTTCCAGTACGTCCATATTATGATAGGAAAGACTGTTCCGCACGACGGTCGCCATACATGCCTGGCTTCCGGCAGCAGCTCCCATCCATAGGATATCGTGGTTTCCCCACTCAATGTCTAATGCATGGAAATTTTTGAGCATGTCTAAAATCGCATCCGGCCGAGGTCCGCGGTCAAAGATATCGCCCACGATGTGAAGATAGTCCACAGCCAGTTTTTTCAGCATTTCTGCATATGCTTCAATAAAATCATCACAGCTGTTCAGCTGAATCAGAGTTTCTATAATTTGTTCATGATAGCGGTATTGATTATTATCTTCGTCCTTCTGCATATGTAAAAGCTCGTCTAAGATATATTGATATTCCTTTGGCATACATTTTCGTACTTTAGAGCGGGTATATTTAGAAGAAAGCATCCGGGACAATTCATTTAGATTTCCAATGGTCTTTTTGTACCAGTTGTCGTTGATTTTTCCCTCTTTTTTTAGGGCTTCCAGTTTTTCCTTTGGATAATAGATCAGAGTACAGAGTTCCTGACACTCTTCTTTTGTCATGTTGTCCTCCAAAATATCGGAGCGGTGAAAGCCGGCATTTTCCCGGGAGAGATTATTTCTCTGGTTATAGAGCATGGTCACTTTTTCCCGGATTACCCCGGAGCAGTTATTGAGGATATGGCAGAATGCTTCATATTCTCCATGGAGATCGCTCATAAAGTGCTCCGTTCCTTTGGGAAGATTTAAAATAGCGTTAAGATTGATAATTTCGGTACATACAGCCTGAGTGGTGGGATATTTTTCAGCTAGCAGCTGCAGGTATTTTTTTTCTTCAGGCGTAATTTGATTTTTCATAGCATCGCACCTTTCTATGATATCGGGGTTAAAAGTCACAAGGCATTTCATGCCTTGTGGTTACTATTCACAGCTCCGCTGTTCATAGCAACAAAATGCACATACCGAAGGCACACAGAGTGCAAATACTCCCTTCGGTCGTAT
>CADBUD010000113.1 GCA_902797785.1 uncultured Lachnospiraceae bacterium | reverse complement strand
TGAATCTCTTTCCGTCTTACTTTACTGTTTTGGGTTCGCTTTGATTACCAAAGATAATCTTTGCTTGTTCCAATTTCAACTCTTTTTGAATCTTAAGTTTTGTGGTCCTTTCGATTTCTTTCAAGGTTGTTCCACTGTTCAGTTTTCAGAGTGCTTTGTTTGTCGTTATCAGCGACAACTTCTATATCCTATCATATCTTTTAGTCTTTGTCAAGTACTTTTTTTACTTTTTTTAAAAACTTTCTGATATTCAGGAAACGGAGAAGGAGGGATTTGAACCCTCGCGCCGCGTGAACGACCTATACCCTTAGCAGGGGCACCTCTTCAGCCACTTGAGTACTTCTCCAAACGCCATTTTACTTTTCGCCTGACGCAATGAATATTCTATCAAATAAATTCCCTCTTGTCAACACTTTTTTTGTTTTTTGCTATTTTTTATTTTTTTACTATTTTTATTTCTCAAATTCTCATTATAGGAAGCTGTAACTCCTCCCATAATGAGAATTTCAAGTGTGAATTTGTCAAAAGAGCTTCAAAACATTGGGGAATCCGAATGATGGTAGGAAGATTATGAATCTTAACTTTTTTTCCATTCTTTTGTAGCCGTTTCATATAAGTCATTTCCTTGACTATCAATTACCACAATCACGGGAAGGTTCTCTACCTGCAATTTTCGGATTGCCTCTGTTCCCAGATCCTCATATGCAATTACTTCTGATTTTTTTATACATTTTGATAATAATGCTCCTGCCCCCCCTATTGCTGCAAAATACACTGCTCGATTTTCTTTGATAGCTTCTTTTACTTCAAAGGTCCTTTTTCCCTTCCCTATCATTCCATTTAATCCCAGAGATAATAATTTTGGAGTATATTTATCCATTCTGCTTGATGTCGTTGGACCGGCAGAACCAATGACATTTCCTTCTCTCGCAGGAGATGGACCAAGATAATAAATAATATTGTCTGTAACGTCAAATGGTAAGGCTTCTCCATTTTGTAGTGCACGATCCATTCTTTCATGTGCTGCATCTCGCGCAGTGTATACTTCGCCTGAGATATATACATAATCTCCAGCCCTTAATTTTGCAGCATCTTCTTTTTTTATTGGTGCTGTTAGGTATTTATTCATCTATTTCTCCTTTATCATTAAATCTATTATACTCATCTATAAAATAGCTTGCCGTTTTGTTCATGAGTCGCTCCTAATTTTAGAAACTGAAAGTGATGTTTCTTCTTTCTATATTACCCGACTCACGTGCCGATTGACATGACAGCAGATATTAACTGCTACTGGAAGTCCTGCAATATGGGTTGGATATGTTTCGATATTTACTGCCAACGCTGTCACTCTTCCTCCTAATCCGCCCGGACCAATTCCCATTTGATTTATTTTTTTTAGCATTTCTTCTTCCAACTCTGCTACATAGGGAATATCTGAACGTTTTTTTCCATCCCTTGTCAGTGCTTTTTTTGACAGACAGGCACATTTTTCAAAGGTACCTCCAATTCCAACACCTACGACCATAGGTGGGCAGGCATTAGGTCCTGCCATTTCCACAGCAGAAAGAATTGCTTTTTTTACACCTTCTATTCCCTCAGCCGGTTTTAGCATAAAAATTTTACTCATATTTTCACTTCCGAACCCCTTCGGGGCAAGGGTCAGTTTGATCTGGTTTCCCTCTACAATCTGATAGTGAATCACTGCCGGGGTGTTGTCCTTTGTGTTTTCCCGAATTAAAGGATCTTTTACTACTGATTTTCTCAAATATCCATCCGTATATCCTTGACGGACTCCTTCATTGATTGCATTTTCAAGATTTCCATCAACAATGTGAACCTCTTGACCTACTTCTATAAACACAACTGCCATTCCTGTATCCTGACATATGGGAATCATCTCTTCTCCTGCTATAATTAAATTATTCTGAAGTTGTCCTATGATTTGTTTTCCCAATGGGGATTCTTCTTTTTCATAAGCCGTGTCAATCATTTCTTTCATATCTTCTGATAAAAAATGATTTGCCTGAATGCACATCTCTCTAATCTCTTTTGTAATTGTCTCTGCGCTTATTTCTCTCATTTTTCATTCTCCTCTATAAACACTAGTTTATATCTGACCTATTCTGTCGGATGCCAGTGCTGTCAGCCGCTCACACTTCATGTTCACGGGTCAGTACTAGGCTCCTCTAATAATTTCGCTCCTAAATATTCTTCCACCTGCTTCTTGGATTTTACCCCCTTTGTTGCTCCGACTTCTGTAACAGAAATTGCTGCCACAAGATTGGCATAATCACAGCATTCTTTTGGATCCTTTCCTTCAATCAATGCTGAAATAAAACCCGCCGCAAAATTATCTCCTGCCCCGGTCGTATCCATCACTGGTATGTTCTTTCTCCCCTCTGAAAGATACATTTCCTTCCGATTTTTTAAAATACACCCGTCTTTTCCCGTTTTTATTACTACATTTTTTACTCCAGATTCTAAAAACGCATTCCATATTTTTTCTATTTCTTTATTTTTTATCAATTTCTGTGCTTCTTCCATATTGGGAAAAATAAAATCAATATAAGGGAGAGCTTCTTTGATTTTTTCTATAGAATCCAACCAATCTGAACATATGATATCTGCACAGACAATGCTTCCCTGCTGTTTAGCTGTTTTTGCTGCAAGAGTAATTGAATCGCTATTGCGAAATGGAACTGAGCCAATACTTGCCAAAGAAACGACTTTTGCCGGAAGAATATCTTTTTTTTCCAACGTATAAGGAATCATCAGATTTGTCCTGGGAGAAACAAAACTTCTTTCTCCATTTTTTGAAATCAACACCATTGCTACTGAGGTATTGGCATCTTTATAGGTTTTTATCCCTGAAATATCTACTTTATTTTCAAACAACCGCTCCTTTAAGATGTCTCCAAACGTATCATTTCCGGCTGCGCATATTATTTTTACCCGATTTTCCAGTTTAGATAGGATGACCGCTTCATTTGCAGCATCTCCTCCAATCTCCAATTTTACCTGATTGATTCGATATGTTTCTTTTTCTGTTTTTAAAAAATCTTCTTTTTCGAAACCTGCTGCCAAAATATCAATGCATCCTATCCCTATACACAAAACATCTATCATTTTTTCCCTCATGCTTTCCTTAGCATGACGCATTTACTGCGTCATAATGGTAGTATAGAAAACATATACAAACGAGGCTGTCACACATGATAAATATTTTTATGTGACAGCCTTGTCTGTTCTAAGAAACTGTCATAAAATAAATCACAGTATTTATGCTAATTTTTCCTTTGAAAGTATTATCAAAAATTTCAGATACAATAAACTATCCCTACAATTTTTTGATAGGAGGTTCCATTCAATGGAAAAACAAGCACAATATGTAAATTATTGTTACTATTCACAGCCACTATTCCGCAAGGCATTTTCATGCGTTTTTTGCACACCAAAGGCGCACAGAGTGTGAAAATCCAGGGCAGTGGGCGCAAAATATGACCGATAGGGCATATTTCCACTCTGTGCTCCTTTGGCGTGTGCATTTTGCTGCTATGAACAGCGGAGCTGTGAATAGTAACAAATTATTTTGTATTTAACAGTTTCTAACTTTTATTCCTGTGTTTCTGTTTCTTCTCTCTCTGTTTCTTTTGTTTCTTCTGATTCTACAGAATCCTGATCTTTTTCCGGTTCTCGTACTTTTGCAATACCTGCAACTACAACCTGATCCTTTAGATCAATTAATTTTACTCCAGAAGTAATTCTTCCAACGATTGGAACACTGTCAACACTCATTCGAATGATAATGCCCTCGGTATTTATGATCATAATCTCATGATTTGGGTTAACAGCCTTTACTCCTACGACATCTCCTGTTTTTTCTGTGATTTTGTAGCATCTGACTCCCTTACCACCACGATTCTGAGCCGTAAACTCATCCATTTTGGTGCGTTTTCCTAATCCCTTTTCAGAAACGATCAGTAGACTGTCTCCCTGAGTATGCATCTGCATTCCAATAATTTCGTCATGATCAGAAAGATTGATTCCTCTGACTCCCATGGAAGTTCTTCCTGTTGGACGAACATCCTTTTCATTGAACCGGATGCATTGTCCATACTTTGTCACTAATAAGATATCTTTTGTATTATCCGTGAACTTCACCTCGATCAGCTCATCATCATCTTTTAATGTAATGGCTGCCAAACCGGTCTTTCGTACTCTGGAATATTCCATCAGGGATGTTTTTTTCACAATTCCCTTTCTGGTGGCCATAAACAAATACTGATTATCATTAAATTTGCGAATTGGAATTAGGGCGGTAATTTTTTCTTCGTTCTGAAGCTGAAGCAGGTTTACAATAGCTGTTCCTCTTGCCGTACGCCCGGCTTCTGGAATTTCGTATGCCTTTAACCGATAGACCCTGCCAAAATTGGTAAAGAACATCAAATAGTGATGGGTCGTTGTCATAAGAATTTCTTCGATGTAGTCCTCCTGAAGAGTCTGCATTCCTTTAATTCCTTTTCCACCACGGTTCTGATTTTTGAAATTATCTCCTGTCATTCGTTTAATATAGCCTAAATTTGTCATTGTAATGACGACATCTTCTCTTGGAATCAAATCTTCCATGTTCAGATCGTCTACATCAAATCCGATGGATGTTCTTCTCTCATCCCCATATTTTTCGGATATGGTGATAATCTCTTTTCGAATGACTCCCAGCAAAAGCTTTTCATCTGCCAGAATAGCACGCAGTTCGTTGATTTTTTCCATCAACTCCTTGTACTCATTCTCTAATTTTTCCCGCTCTAAACCAGTCAGAGTCCGAAGTCTCATATCTACGATGGCCTGAGACTGGGCTTCTGTCAGCTGAAATCGTTCTATCAATCCAGCCTTTGCTTCCTGAGTATTGGCAGAACCCCGGATAATTTTGATCACTTCATCTATGTGATCTAAAGCAATCAATAATCCCTCTAAGATATGAGCTCTTTCTTCTGCTTTGTTCAGCTCGTACTTTGTTCTTCTGGTTACAACATCTTTTTGATGAAGCAGATAATGCTCCAAAATCTGCTTTAAATTTAAAATCTTCGGTTCGTTATTTACCAATGCCAGCATGATTACGCCAAAGGTATCCTGTAACTGGGTATGTTTATAAAGCTGATTCAATACTACATTTGCATTGACATCCCTGCGGACTTCAATGCAGATTCTCATTCCTTCACGGTTCGACTCATCACGCAGTTCTACAATTCCTTCGATTTTTTTATTTCGGCTGAGTTCTGCAATTTTTTCAATCAGCCTGGCTTTATTTACCATATATGGCAGCTCCGTGACAATGATTCGGCTTCTGCCATTTTGTAGGGTTTCTATGTTTGTCACTGCCCGGACTCTTATTTTTCCTCTTCCGGTCCGATAAGCCTCGGATATTCCCTTGGTTCCAAGGATAATGGCTCCAGTAGGAAAATCTGGTCCTCTTACAATATCCAGTAGTTCTTCAATTTGTGTTTCCCTGTCTTCCTCAATCTGATTGTCAATAATTTTTACTACGGCTGCTATGGTCTCCCTCAGATTATGTGGTGGAATATTTGTTGCCATTCCTACTGCAATTCCCGTCGTTCCATTGACCAAAATATTAGGAAAACGTGAAGGGAGTACCGATGGCTCTTTTTCTGTTTCATCAAAGTTTGGAACAAAATCCACGGTATTTTTGTTGATATCCGCCAACATTTCCATGGATATTTTACTGAGCCTGGCCTCGGTATAACGCATAGCTGCCGCTCCATCTCCGTCAACAGAACCAAAATTTCCATGACCATCCACTAAAGGATAACGGGTAGACCAGTCCTGTGCCATGTTTACTAAAGCTCCATAAATAGAACTGTCTCCATGTGGATGATATTTACCCATCGTATCTCCGACAATACGCGCACATTTTCGATGCGGCTTATCAGGTCCATTGTTCAACTCGATCATAGAAAACAGAACTCTTCTCTGAACCGGCTTTAGTCCATCTCTGACGTCTGGAAGTGCCCTGGCTGCAATAACGCTCATCGCATAATCGATATACGATGTTTCCATGGTCTTTTTTAAATCTACTTCATGAATTTTATCAAAAATATTATCTTCCATTCAGGAACCTCCATTTAAATATCCAGATTTTGGACATATTTCGCATTTAATTCAATAAATTCTCTTCGAGGCTCTACTTTATCTCCCATCAAAGTCGTAAAGGTAATGTCTATTTCGGAGGAATCTTCTTCGTTATATCTCACTTTTTTCAAAATCCGTGTATCCGGATCCATCGTGGTATCCCAAAGCTGTTCTGCATCCATCTCTCCCAGACCTTTATAACGCTGAATCTTATTATTTCCATCCCGTCCGATGTCCAGCAGTACTTTGTTTAATTCTTCGTCACTATAGGCATACCATACTTTTTTGTTTTTTTCAATCTTGTATAAAGGCGGCTGAGCTAAATATACATGTCCTTCTTTGATCAGATCCGGCATAAAGCGGTATAAAAAGGTCAAAAGAAGGGTACTGATATGTGCTCCATCCACATCGGCATCCGTCATGATAATGATTTTATCATAGCGAAGTTTGGTAATATCGAAATCATCATGAATTCCTGTTCCAAATGCCGTAATCATAGCTTTGATTTCTTCATTTGCGTAAATTTTATCTAATCTCGCTTTTTCTACATTTAAAATTTTTCCACGGAGAGGAAGAATTGCCTGCGTACTTCTGCTTCGCGCTGTTTTTGCTGAACCTCCCGCTGAATCTCCCTCAACAATAAAAATCTCACAATTTTTTGGATCTTTGTCCGAACAATCCGCTAATTTTCCTGGAAGCGCCATTCCATCCAGGGCGGTCTTTCTTCTGGTCAGATCCCTGGCTTTTCTGGCTGCTTCCCTCGCTCTCTGAGAAAGAATGGATTTTTCACAGATAATTTTTGCCACGGTCGGATTCTGCTCCAGAAAATATGTAAGCTGCTCACTTACAATACTGTCTACCGCTCCTCTTGCCTCACTATTGCCCAGCTTTTGCTTTGTCTGTCCTTCAAATTGAGGGTCTCCAATCTTTACACTGACAATTGCGGTCATTCCTTCCCGGATATCCTCTCCGGAAAGATTTGGCTCATTTTCCCGAAGCAGCTTCTTTTCTCTTGCATAATCATTAAATGTCTTCGTGATTGCATTTTTAAAGCCAGTCAGATGAGTCCCCCCCTCCGGGGTATTGATATTATTAACAAAACTATACATTCCTTCGGTATAGGAGTCATTATGCTGCATCGCCACCTCGACATAAACCCCGTTTACCGTTCCCTCAAAATAAAGAATCTCTTCATAAAGAGCGGTTTTGGACTTGTTTAGATATGTGACAAATTCTTTGATTCCGCCTTCATAGTGAAAGGTTCTCTCCAACAGCTCTTCTGAACGGTTATCAATCAATTTAATTTTTAGGTTTTTGGTAAGGAATGCCATTTCCCGCAAACGCTTTTTTAAAATATCGAAATCAAATACTGTCGTTTCCCGAAAGATAGTTTCATCAGGAAGAAACACGACCTTGGTACCGGTCTTCTCCTGTTCACAGCTTGCAATGATTTCCAACGGTTTTACCACTTTTCCACGCTCATATCGCTGAAAATACTCATTTCCATCCCGGTAAATATAGACCTCCAGCCAATTCGATAAAGCATTTACCACAGAAGCTCCCACACCATGAAGACCTCCGGATACCTTATAGCCTCCGCCACCGAACTTTCCCCCCGCATGAAGAATCGTAAATACAACCTCTACTGCAGGAAGACCAGTCTTTTCATTGATTCCAACTGGGATTCCGCGTCCATTATCCTCTACGGTGATCGAATTATCAGAATTGATCGTTACGATGATCGTATCGCAAAATCCAGCCAGCGCCTCATCCACAGAGTTATCCACAATCTCATATACCAGATGATGAAGTCCCCGCTCTGAGGTCGTACCAATATACATTCCCGGACGCTTTCTTACTGCTTCGAGTCCCTCTAGAACCTGAATCTGGTCCGCACCGTATTCATTTTCTACTTTTTCTATCTCACTCATCGAAAACCTCCAACCATTCACCTACTGTTCTTATGTTCCTGTTTCATACAAAATATGATATCATCTTATTATGCCACATTTTTCAAAAATTGTCACCAAATTTTTCGATGATATTTTCTACATGAGGTGAAATTGTTCCATTTTCTACGAAAAAAACCTTGTTTACCTGAAAACGATTCCGTACAAAATCCTCCAGACCAGTACAGGTAATAAAGGTCTGAATCTGAGAGATGCACCCTAAAATATAATTTTGACGGCTGCTGTCCAATTCTGAGAGGACATCATCCAATAATAAAATAGGCTGATCCCCGGTTATCTTTTTCATCAATTCAATTTCTGCCAGCTTTAAGGACAGTGCTGCAGTCCGTTGCTGCCCTTGAGAGCCAAACCGCCGGATATCTACCCCATTAAGTAAAAAACAAATGTCATCTTTGTGGGGACCACAGGTTGACGTTTTCATTTTTAGATCTTTTTCTATGTTTTTTTCCAATGTTTCCAGGAACTGTTCTTTTGAAACATTTGGCTCATAGATCAGTGTCAGTTCTTCCTTCCCGCCGGAAAGAGTCTTGTGGATTTTTGGTGCAAGTTCATTGAGCATGGAGACAAATTCTTCTCTGGCCTTCATCAAATGGATTCCGTATTCTTCCATCTGCAGATTCCAAACAGCCAGAGTCTCTTTTAACTCTGGCTGAAAATAAATATCCTTTAACAGTTTATTTCTGTTCGCTAAGATTTTAAGATATCTGGACAAATGGCTCATATAGATTTTATCAATCTGGCTCAGCTCCATATTCATAAATCGTCTTCTTTCTTCCGGACCTCTTTTTATAATATTAAGTCCTTCCGGAGAAAAAAATACAAAATTAACGATTCCGAACAGCTCTGAAGCTTTTTTGATTGGAATCCCATTGATTGCAATCCCTTTTGCCTGATTTTTTTTTAAATGCATATCAATTCGAAAAGGAACTTCATCTTTTTTTACAGACATTCTAATATGAGCTTCTTGTTCCCCAAATCGAATCAATTCCTTATCCTTGCTTCGCTTATGAGATTTACTGGTTCCACAGTAAAAAGCAGCCTCTAACAGATTGGTCTTTCCCTGGGCATTATCTCCGTAAAAAATATTTGTCCCCGGATCTGGAAGCAGCGTTAAGGATTCATAATTTCTAAAATTTTGTAATTCAATCGATTGTATTATCATATTTCTTTTAATCTGCTTTTTACCATGATGGTCTCACCTTGAAATTCTACCAGATCTCCATGATAGATTTTCTTCCCACGCTCCAGTCGAACCTCTCCATTGACCTTGACCTCTCCATTTAGGATTACGATTTTAGACTCTAGACCGGAAGAGGTCAGACCTGCCATTTTCAAGAGTTGTCCTAATTTGATAAATTCGTCTCGTATCGTAATATTTTTCATATCCAACTCCTCTGTTAATTGTAGTTTACAGGAAGAATCAGGTAAATATAATTGTTTTCATTGTCGCAAATATAGCATGGCGATTTGGAATTAATAAACCTGATTTCAACGAATTCATCGTCAATGACCCTAAGAGCATCCAGTAAAAACATAGGATTAAAACAAATAGTAATATCTTTTCCTGTTTTTTCGATTTCAAGCTCATCCTGCATGGAGCCCATCAGAGTCTTGATCATAACATCAAGCTTTTCATCTGAGATTTCTAAACGAATCGGTTTTTTATCATTTTCTTTGACAAAAAGAGTTCCTCTGTCAATACAGTCCAATAAATCTTTTTTATTTACTGTAACCTTTGTTTGATAATCAGAGAAAATCATTTGGTCGATTTTGAAATATTCTCCTTCAATCAGTCTTGATACAACCTTGGTTTCATCAAACTCAAATAAAATATGATTTTGAGTATAGTATATCGTAATATCTTTGTCCATTTCTCCTGCTAAAATTTTACTGATTTCTATCAGCGTCTTTCCTGGAACGATAAATGAAGCTGAATCATAAGTTTGATTTAATTCAAGGTTTCGAATGGCAATTCTATGCCCATCTAAGGAAGCAATGCGAAGATGATCCTGCTTTATTTCAAAATACTCCCCTGTCATGATGGGATTCGCATCATTAGCAGATATGGAAAAAATCGTCTGACGAATTCCTTCTTTGAGAGAAAACTGAGAGAGCATAAAAGATGCTTCTTTTTCTACTTTTGGAAGAAGCGTAAAGTCCTGACCGCTTTCTCCTATAAAATTGAAATGTGTTTTTTCACAAGTAACGCTGATATTTAACGAAGAATCCACTTCAATGTTGACAGATCCTGATGGAAGTTTACGTACCATCTCAGATAGAACCTTGGACTTGATAGCAATACTTCCCGGTTCTATGATTTCGCCTTGAATGATCGTTTCGATTCCAAGCTCGGTATTGTTAGCAGTAAATTTGATTTCGGAATCCGTAACAGTAATTAAGATACATTCTAAAATCGGCATTGTCGTTTTGGAAGCGACAGCCTTTGAAACAATATTGATGCCTTTGGTAAGCTCTTCGGGGGAGCAAATAATTTTCATGTGAATAACTCCTTTCGTGCAACGTTGATAAAAAAATATATATAAGATACTAGTAGTAATAGTAGTAGGGAATGTGAATTTGTGAATAAGTGCAAAAAGCGCCTAAAATACTGGAAAAAAGTGGACTTTATAACTCGGTTGGAAACAAAAAGAAAAGCGGTTGATGCAATGTGAACAAAAAAATGGAAAAAAATAAGATAACAATTCATTCACATGCTTTTCACATAAAAAAGGTGAAAAATCAACATCAATTCGGCTGTATTTTCTTTTGAAGAGTTTCCACGGTCTTTCTGAGATTTTCATCGGTCGTCAGTTTCTTGTCCATTTCCTTAAGTCCGTGAATGATAGTCGAGTGATCCTTGTTTAAAATTTGTCCAATTTCTTTCATTGTTTTATCTGTCATTTGGCGACTGAGATACATAATGATAAAACGAGTCTGAGAAATATCCTTGGATCGTTTTTTGGAATAAATATCTGTCTGGGGAACATTAAAGTGTTCGCAGACAATCTTTATGATCATCTCCACGGTAATCTGTTTCGGTTGATCCGGGTGAATGATATCTTGAAGAATATCTTTCGCCAGATCGATATCAATCTCATCAATGCTCAGATCCAGACGTTTTTTTGCAATCAGCTTGTTAAGAGCGCCTTCTAGTTCCCGGATGTTGGATTTGATATTTTTTGCGATGTACTGAATGACTTCATCATCCAGTTCAAAATTATCCGTTTTTACTTTCTTTCGGAGAATTGCTACACGAGTCTCAAAGTCAGGAGCTCCGATATCGGTAGAAAGTCCACTTTCAAAACGGGAGCGCAGGCGTTCCTCCAGAGTCTCTAATTCTTTTGGATGCTTATCACTAGTCAGGACAATCTGCTTATTTGAACCGTGGAGTGCGTTAAAGGTATGGAAGAATTCCTCCTGTGTGCTTTCTTTACCTATTATAAATTGAACGTCATCCAGAAGCAGGATATCGACGTTACGATATTTTTCCCGGACTTTTTTCATGGAATGATTGTCGATATTTCCCTTTCGAATGGCTTCGATTACTTCGTTCATAAATTCCTCAGAGGTAATGTACAGAACCTTTTTGGAAGGATCCTTCTGCATAATATAGTTTCCAATCGAATGCATCAGATGGGTCTTTCCCAGTCCCACGCCTCCATATAAAAAGAGGGGATTGTACGTGGAGCCTGGAGTTTCCGCAACGGCTAGGCAGGCATTGTAAGCAAAGTTGTTATTGCTTCCGACGACAAAGGTCTCGAAGGTATATTTGGGATTCAGGTTGGAATCCTCAAAATTAGGAGAAGAGACCGGGGCAGTCGGAGCGGAATGTTCTACAGGGAGAGCTTCCCTTGTCAGCTCAATTTCATAGATGTGACCAATCACCTCTGCTGCTGCATTTTTTAATAGAGCTTTATATTGTTTATCGATATAGTTTAAGGCTTCTGCAACCATAGTATTGGGAATATAAATAATCAGGGTATCCTCAGTCATACGAAGAAGCTTCAAGGGACGCAGCCATATTTCACAGGAGACTTCAATCACACCGTAATCATGTGTCATTTTGTCAAGTATTTTATTCCATATTTCATCTAAATCATTTAACATAATGTAAATTCCTCCAAATCGTCTTTCGCACATTATCTTCATTTTAAACTAAAATAAAAAAAATCGCAATAAGTTATCCACAGAATTGTATAAAAATCGAAATGTGGAAAAGTTGATAACTTTGTTGATAACTTGTGAAATTTATGTTGAATTTTGTGAAAAATAGAAAATTCACAAGGAAAAAATGGAAATTATCAACAAAAAATCAAAAAAAGTGAACAACTTTGTGGATAAATTCATTCACATAATCCATACAGAAAAAATCTCATCTGAAAAAAATGGAAAATACAAAAAAATACTGAAAATAAAGGAAAAATGAAATGAAACATCCAAAAATCGAAAAAAAAGGAAATGGGAAGAAAAATAAGTTATACACCAAAAATGTGGTAGTTATTAACGGGTTATCAACAAATTATCCACAAAATGTTGATAACTTATAAAATATTCACCTTTATAATGTGTATAGCAGAAGGGAAAGTGAATAAGAAGGAGAAAACAGTTCATAACATGGTTTATAATGTTTGAATTAACTGTGAAGCAGGAACTCCTCCCAGAATGAGGATTTTAGGCGCAAATGCGCCGGGAGAGCTGCGAAGCAGCGAGAAATCCGAATGTCGGGAGGGAAAATGTGAATAGTAGCAATAAAATTTAAAAGAAAATGCGAGGAATGCTTGACTTCTTCTGATTTTTTTAATATAATGTAGCAGATATTTTTTGTGTGACTGTTTTGCCAGAGAATAAAAATAAGGAGGTGTTCGAATATGAAAATGACATTTCAGCCAAAAAAGAGAGCTAGAAAAAAAGTTCACGGTTTTAGAAAAAGAATGAGTACAAGAAGTGGTAGAAAGGTATTGGCAGCCAGAAGATTAAAAGGAAGAAAAAGATTATCAGCTTAGGCCGCGTAAGAGTGGCCTTTTCTTCTTTCTTTTATTATCAAAGAAAGACTGAGAAAGTAATCGTATGGTATTTTCGCAATCATTAAAGAAAAATAAAGATTTTCAATATGTATATAGGAATGGCAAATCGTATGCAAATAAATATCTGATCATGTATGTCATTGAAAATCAGCTTGGCCAGAATAGGATTGGCATTTCCGTCAGCAAAAAAGTAGGAAATAGTATTGTAAGACATCGATTGACCAGATTAATCAGAGAAAGCTATCGGCTAAAGGAGTCAATGTTTTGTCGCGGAATTGATCTGGTCATTATTTCGAGGGAAAATGCCAAAGACAAGAGCTTTGCGGAAATACAGAGTGCCCTGCTGCATTTGGCAAAACTGCATCACATTCTGGTGTAGCAGCTTTCCTGTTTTTTGGAGGGAATGAGATTGATAAAAAAATTGTTGATCAAGGGGATTACGTTATATCAGAAATATATTTCACCGTGCAAGGGATTTCGTTGTCCGTATACTCCGAGCTGTTCGCAGTATGGATTGGAAGCGATACAGATTCATGGAGCGGGGAAGGGATCCCTTCTTGCGGTATATCGGATTTTGAGATGCAACCCATTTTCTACAGGGGGATATGATCCCGTTCCAAAAGATTTAAAAAAAATCAAATGGTAGTATTATTCCTTTCAAAACATAATTATGGAGGTTATTTTTTTGGAAAACATTTTATTGACACAAAGTAAGACATTCATCATCGGACCAGTCGCGCAGTTATTGGGATGGATTATGAATGGAATCTTTGAAGTAGTACATTTACTGTTTGGAATCGAAAATATTGGTCTTTGTATTATTATTTTTACCATATTTGTATATATGTGTATGCTGCCATTGACGATAAAGCAGCAAAAATACTCCAGATTATCATCAAAAATGCAGCCGGAAATCAATAAAATTCAAAAGAAATATAAAGGAAAGTCGGATCAGGCTTCCATTATGAAAATGAATGAGGAAACGAAGGAGGTCTATGCAAAGTACGGGACGTCCCCGACGGGAACCTGTGTTCAGCTTTTGGTTCAGATTCCTGTGATCTATGCTCTGTTTCGTGTCATTAATAATATTCCGGCTTATGTTGCAAATGTAAAGAATTGTTATACGGAATTAGTTGAGCAGATGATTAAGACATCCAATTATCAGAATCTTTTGACAGATTTTAAAGCCGGAATCTCAAATCTAGCTGGTGTAAAATTTAATTTTGACACGATAGATACTACGAAAAATTCAATTATTGACTTGCTATATAAGCTCCAGACCTCTGGGTGGGATGCCTTGAAAGAGGTTTTTCCAGATTTATCCAATACGATCAGCAGTACGCAGAAAAATCTGGAGCATATGAACAATTTTTTGGGCTTGAACATAGCCAACTCCCCTTCCTATTTGATTCGTCAGGGAATCTCAACGGGGAAAATCGCTTTGGCAGCCGGAGCAATTGCAATTCCGCTGCTTTCCATCGTGACACAGATTATAAGTATGAAGCTGACTCAGCAGGCGAGCAATATGTCACAGATGGAGGATAATCCAATGGCAAGCTCCATGCAGAGTTCTATGAAAACAATGACCTACACAATGCCGGTAATTTCTGCCGTCATGTGTCTGACTCTGCCATGCGGTCTTGGTATTTACTGGATTTCCGGTGCTGTCATTCGGACGATTCAGATGTTATTTATCAATCATCATCTGGACAAGATGAATATCGATGAGATTATTGAGAAAAATAAGAAAAAAGCAGAAAAAAAAGGAACGAAACCAGGGCTGATGAGTCGTCTCGCAGAAGCTGGTGCTGCTGCGTCTGCAGAGCAGGAAGCACCAAGAACAATGTCTGACCGGGCAAGAATCAATACCAAGAATTTGAAAAAAAAGGATTATACGTATGATGTAGAGGATAAAACGAGTTTGGCATCAAGGGCAAATTTGGTAAAAGAATATAATGAAAAAAATAATGATTGAGATGCTGTGCGAAGAAGGTTCTTTTGTGACAGATGGTAAATCATTGAAAAATTGGGAGGTTCAAATATGGATTTCGTGGAATTTACTGGAAAAAAGATAGAAGATGCTATTACAGAGGCGACACAGTCCCTTGGAGTGCCTAGTACAGAGATTGAATATGAAGTAGTTTCAGAAGGAGCTGCGGGTTTTTTGGGACTAGGCAGCAAGCCGGCAGTAATCAAGGCTAGAAAAAAATCGACAGTAGAGGATAAGGTACGGGAATTTTTACAGGATGTACTGAAACAGATGAATCTTGAGGTAGAAATCAGGATTACATATGATGAAGAGAACGGTATGATGGATATTGATCTAAAGGGAAAAGATATGGGAATTTTGATTGGAAAAAGAGGACAGACGCTGGATTCCCTGCAGTATCTTTGCAGCCTGATTGTAAATAAAGAAACAGACAAGTATATTAAAGTAAAGCTGGATACAGAAAATTATCGCAAAAGAAGGAAAGATACATTAGAAAATTTAGCAAAGAATATTGCTTTTAAAGTAAAAAGAACAAAACGTCCGGTTTCTTTGGAGCCAATGAATCCATATGAACGAAGAATCATTCACTCAGCCCTACAAAATGACCGGTATGTTACGACACATAGTGAAGGAGAAGAACCATATCGTCATGTTGTTGTCGTTCTGAAAAAATAGGTTGAAGTTTACTATAAAATAAGAATGGTGAAATCAAATTGTACCCGCTGTAGTTTTATGGCGGGTATTTTTTAAAAATTAGGGAAGGAACAGAGAATGGAACAGGATACAATTGCTGCGATTGCAACGGCACTAAATCATTCTGGTATTAGTATTGTGCGAATCAGCGGAGAGAAAGCGTTAGAAGTGGCGGGGAGAATTTTTTTTAATCAGAAAAGAGAGAAAATTTTGAAACAACCCAAGAGCCATACGGTTCATTATGGATATATTTATGATGGACAGGATCTGATCGACGAAGTGCTGGTTGTTTATATGAAAGCGCCGAGAAGCTATACTGCAGAGGATGTCGTAGAAGTTGACTGTCATGGTGGTCTAAAAGTGACAGAACGGGTATTGCAGACGGTGTTAAAGAATGGGGCGCGTCTGGCAGAGCCGGGGGAATTTACTAAGCGAGCATTTTTGAATGGACGGATTGATCTGACAGAGGCTGAAGCAGTTATGGATTTGATTCAGTCTAAGAATGAATTTTCAATGAAAAACTCCCTGAATCAGATGCAGGGAAGTATTCGAAAGAAAATTGAACAGGTTCGTGCAAGACTGCTCCATGAGATTGCTTATCTGGAAGCAGCGTTGGATGATCCAGAGCATTATGAGCTGGTGGGATATGGAGAGCAGCTGGATCAGAAGTTGGATTGCTTTTTACAGGAAGGGAAAAAAATATTAAAAAATTCAAAGAACGGCGCGCTGTTAAAGGATGGAATTTGCACGGTGATTGTTGGAAAGCCAAATGTTGGAAAATCTTCTATTTTGAATCTTTTGGTAGGAAAAGAGCGGGCTATTGTGACGGAAATTGAAGGGACGACACGTGATATTTTAGAGGAACAGGTGGTACTGCATGACATCGTATTAAGAATTATAGATACTGCAGGAATCCGAGAAACAGAGGATAGAGTAGAAAAAATAGGTGTAGAGCGTTCTAAAAAATCTGTGGAAGAAGCACAGCTGGTATTGTTCGTATTGGATTGGTCGAAGCCTTTGACAAAGGAAGACAGGGAAATCTTTAAGCTGATTCAAAATCAGAAGAAAAAAGCTGTTATTTTGTTGAATAAAACAGATTTGGAGACAGAACATCCATTGAAGGAAGAAGAAGTAAGAAATGAATTTAAGTTTCCAGTACTCTCCTTTTCTGCTAAGGAGGAACAGGGGACGGAGGAATTGGCTGCATACATCAGGGATGCTTTTTTTGAAGGAGACTTACACACGGAGGAAGAAATTTATCTTACTAATCTTCGCCAGCAGCAGCTTGTAGAGGAAGCAATATCTTCTATGGAGTTGGTAAAACAAAGTATTGCTCAAGGAATGCCAGAGGATTTTTATACGATTGATCTGACCCGCGCATATGAAGCGTTGGGGAGGATGATTGGAGAAGAAGTCGATGATGATGTTGTGGATGAAATTTTCCGAGCATTCTGCATGGGAAAATAGATGAAGGAGGTCGTTATGTCGTTTGTAGCAGAAGAATATGATGTAGGTGTTGTAGGAGCCGGGCATGCAGGCTGTGAGGCAGCCTTGGCAGCAGCCAGAATGGGGTTAAGAACCATCATGTTTACAGTCAGTGTGGACAGTATTGCTCTGATGCCCTGCAATCCTAATATTGGGGGAACCTCAAAAGGACATTTAGTCCGGGAGGTCGATGCTTTAGGCGGGGAAATGGGAAAGAATATTGATAAGACATTTATCCAATCAAAAATGCTGAATCAGTCGAAGGGACCAGCGGTTCATTCTCTCCGGGCCCAGGCAGACAAAAGACAGTATAGCATGGAAATGAGAAAAACTCTTGAGAATACGGACAATCTGACCATCAAGCAGGCTGAAGTCGTAGAAATTTTGTCAGAGGGAAATAAGGTTACAGGAGTAAAAATTCATACAGGCGGGATTTTTCCATGTAAAGCGGTGGTATTATGTACAGGAACATATTTAAAGGCAAGGTGCTTATGTGGAGATTCCATACAATATACCGGGCCAAATGGATTAAAAGCCGCAAATGAATTATCTGAATCGTTAAAAAAGCTGGGGATTGAGTTGATGAGATTTAAGACCGGAACACCAGCCAGAATTGATAAAAGAACGATAGATTTTAGCGTAATGGAGGAACAAAAAGGGGACGAGCGGGTTGTTCCATTTTCTTTTTCGACAGATTCCGAAGAAATCCAGATTGATCAGGTCTCCTGCTGGCTTACATATACCAATGAGGAAACACATGAAATCATAAAAGAAAATATTCACCGTTCACCATTATATTCCGGATTGATTGAGGGAACCGGACCAAGATATTGTCCTTCGATTGAAGATAAGGTGGTAAAATTTTCGGATAAAAAACGTCATCAGGTATTTATTGAACCGGAGGGATTAGATACAAATGAAATGTATTTAAGTGGAATGTCCAGTTCTCTTCCAGAGGATGTCCAATATAAAATGTATCGGTCTGTCAAAGGTTTGGAACATGCACAGATTGTGAGAAATGCCTATGCGATTGAATATGACTGTATTAACCCTCATCAGCTACATCCTACGCTGCAATTTAAAGGTGTGGAAGGATTGTTCAGTGGTGGACAGTTCAATGGAAGTTCTGGATATGAGGAGGCAGCAGCTCAGGGAATTGTTGCAGGAATCAATGCAGCATTATTCGTACAGGGCAGGGAATTGATGCTGATTGATCGTTCCGAAGGATATATTGGAGTATTGATCGATGACTTGGTAACCAAGGAAAATCATGAGCCTTACCGAATGATGACATCCCGGTCGGAATATCGTTTGCTGCTGCGTCAGGACAATGCTGATCTCCGATTAAGAAAAAAAGGTTATGAGGTGGGGCTGATCTGCCAGGAAGAATATGATGCTCTCTGTGAAAAGGAACAAAAAATCAAAGAAGAGGTTGAACGACTTGAAACGACGATGGTAGGAGCAGCAAAAAAAATTCAGACCTTTTTGGAACAGCATAACAGTACGCCACTTAAAACAGCAGTTTCCCTAGCTGAATTGATTCGACGACCGGAATTGAATTACGATATAATTCAGGAAATTGATGAAAAACGTCCAAAACTGCGTGAGGATATTTGCGAACAGGTAAATATTAATATCAAATATGCCGGATATATTTCACGACAGATTCAGCAGGTAGAGCAATTCAAAAAGAATGAAAAGAAACAGATTCCGAAGGATTTTGATTATGATAAGGTAAAAAGCCTTCGATTGGAGGCAAGACAGAAATTGGCTGCGCTTAAGCCGGTGTCAATCGGACAGGCTTCTCGAATTTCAGGAGTATCTCCGGCAGATATTTCCGTTTTGCTGGTATATATGAAACAAAAAGATAATCAAAAATAGGATGATGGCTGCATCAGGGGATAGAAAATCAGGGGAGAAGGCAATGCAGATATTTGATCAAAGGAAAAAAAAGAAGCTGCTGGGCATTATTATAGCAATCATTGTTGTGTGGGGAATTGGGATCCTTTCTTATTTAAGTATTTATTTGAATCACATTTCAACGATATGCTATTGTATCCTGATTTTTGGCTGGATGATGAAGATAGAAGAACGAATTATTGAAGATTCAATCCGTCGCTTTCTTATGATGGGAGGATTGAGTGTTATTTTTCTGTTTCTATTACGAATCTGTCGATGGGATTTTTTCGAATATTCAGATTTGGTGAGCAGATATCTTTGGTATGCATATTATATTCCAATTATCATTATGCCATCGGTTTCCCTGGGGGCGGCCCTCTGTGTTGGAGAGAAGGAAAATAATCTGCCTTTAAAGCGAATCATAATGATATTAATCACGGATATAATATGGATTATTTTGGTCATGACAAATGAGATACATGGAGGCATGTTTCATTTTTTTAAGAGTACATCCGGAGAAAATAAATATATTCATGGAATATTGTATTATCTTATTGTTTCCTGGTGTGCATTGCTTACCATCAGTACATTTATTATTTTGATGTGGCGATGCAGCATTTCTGTGAGCCGGGGTCTTTGGTATATTCCGGTTACAGTTTCTGCATTTGGAGTCTTTTTATTGGTACTATATTATGTTGAGGGTGGTTCTCCTAAAATAGGAGGATTAAAGCTCTATATGGTGCAGGAAATCTATTCTATCTTATATATCGGATTATGGGAAAGCTGTATTCAAATTGGCTTGATTTCATCCAATTCCGGATACGCTGAGATTTTTTCTAATTCTTCTTTAAATATGGGAATTACGGATCAGGAGAAACACATTGTGTATCTTTCTAAGAATGCCATAGTGCCGAAAGAAGAAGAAATTGTGTTGGCGGGAAGGGAAAGCGTGGAATTAAAAGATTCGCTGCAGCTTCATTCTGTGCCAATTGGTGGCGGGGCAGTTTTTTGGGCAGACGATTTAAGTTCGATGAATCAGATTCGGCATCGTCTTTCGGTTGCCATCGAGGAAGTTGATGAGGAAAATACGCTTTTACAGTATGAAAACGAAATGAAGGAGCAGCAGGCACATTATAATACACAAAATAATCTATATGATGAAATTGCTTTGTCGGTTCAGCCTCAATTAAAAAAAATTAAAGAGGTGCTTTCGGATTCAAATCTCCGTGAAACAAAGAGCGGGATTTCATTAATCGCTGTCATCGGAGCCTATATTAAACGACGCGCCAATTTGGCTATTATTTCTCAGGAAAAGGATCAGATGGAGTTAGAAGACTTATATTTTGCATTGAAAGAATCCGTGGAATATCTGACACTTTCAGGAGTAGAAAGTGGTGTTTATTGTCGGGGATGTGGAAGTTTTTCAGCGGAGCTTTTGATGTTTGCTTATGAATTATTTGAAAATGCAGCAGAGTCAGTTATGGAACAGGCAGATTTTTTGATGGTAAATCTTTTGACGGAGGGACAATTTTACATGAGGATTATGGCGGATGCAGAGTTCAGATTGTCAGAACAATTTATAAATAATCAAAAGTTTGTTCCTGCTTTTTCCATTGAAATCAGACAGGAAGACGATATTTCATATCTGTTTTTTTATGAAAAAAAGAGGGAGAAGATTTTATGACAACATTTATGCAGCTTCCACCCATCGACCGTGGAATATTATTCTTGTGGAGTTTTCTTCTACTTTTGCTTATGATATGGCAGTTTTTTCATTTTTACAGACTAAATATGTCAACTCGAAGCAAGATGTGTCTGCTGGGGGTCTGTTTCTTTTGTTTTTTCTTTTTTTATCTCTGCTTGTTGATGAAAAAAAATGTGAAGCTAGCTCTTCCGGATTTTTCTGTTGGAATCATAATTTCTAGTCAGATTATATGTTCTATAGCGGTTCTATTTTTTGGAATTATTATTAAAAAAAAGAAAAAAAGTTCCATTACTCCAATGTCAATTAAGGAGGCAGTAGATTGCCTTCCAGCTGGACTATGCTACTATTATTCTGGTGGATTATGCAAATTAGTTAATTCAAAAATGGATGAAATTTGCGTTAAAATGACAGGGAAACTTCTTCGGGATGGACAAATTTTTTGGAAAATATTGACGAATGGAGGACAAATACAAGGTTCTTTCATACAAACAGGAAACAATCCTATTGTGGCATTGAAGGATGGAACGGTATATAGTTTTAAGCGAAATCAGATAAATTTTTATGAAATTCCTTTGTATGAGATTATCTCAGCGGATGTTACAGAGGAATACGCTCTTAGTCTTGAGCTTTTAGAAAAACAAAGAAAGGGGGAAGAAATCAATCAAAGACTTCGAATTTTAGGAGAAGAAATTACAAAGTTATCTATGGAAAAAGAAATATTGAATTCCAAAATCCGGCTTCATGATGATTGGAGTAAAGCACTTTTATTACTGAGAAGATATATGATGGATCCAAATCTGATTGACAGTGATGAGATGTTTCAAATCTGGAATCGTAATATAACACTTTTAGAAATGGAAAGAACTTCAATTTATCAAGATCAGTATGAAGATATTTTTCGAGTTGCAAAAACATTGGGATTTCAAATTTATATTTCCGGAAAACTTCCCGAGGAGACAGAAAAAAGCTGTATTACTGCACAAGCCATGATTGCGTGTCTTAGTAATTTGGGACGTCATGCAAAAGGAACAAAATTATATGTGGATGGAAAGGAACAGAATGGAAAATTTTTGCTTTCCTTAAAAAATGATGGGGAGGCTCCAAAGGATAAAATTAGAGAGACCGGAGGGCTTGCTAATCTCCGGCGACGAGTTGAAGGAGCTGGAGGAACGATGAAGATTGAAAGTATGCCGGAATTTGAATTAAAAATTGAATTATAGATGAATTTAAATGATGTTGGGGTCAAAAGTGCCATGCGATGAAATCGCATGTGCACTTTGCACGAAAATCCGGATGGACAAGCGAGCTTGTCCAC